>NZ_JBFAKG010000093.1:0-7910 GCF_040655595.1 Saccharopolyspora sp. NPDC050389 | reverse complement strand
GGGTCGCCATCTACCAAACACACACCCACCCCCGCGGCGGGGGCCGGCCCCCCCCCCCCCCCCCCCGCTTCTTCATGTGCCGATCTTCAGCGGCGGAGGACGATGGTGCCGGTGAGCCGGTCGTGCCAGGAGCGGCCGTCGAAGTTCCACACCACGGCCGGGATGATCAGCGCGGTCAGGACGCAGCGCACCGCCGCCCGCCACGGCCCCACCATGACCGCGCCGTCGACCCGCGCGACCCAGATCCGCATCGCCGCCATGCCAGGCGTGGCGCCGAAGAAGGTCACCGGGACCACGGTGATGACCACCCAGGCCACCAGGCTCCAGTTCTCCGGGTAGTCCGGCGCGGTGAACAACGCGGCGACCAGCGCGGCCAGCACGATGTCGATGAGGAACCCCGCCATCCGCCGGCCCACCGGCGCGGCCGAGCCGGGCCCGCGCTCGGGCAGCCCGAGCTTCTCGCCCCGCCACCCGGGCCGGGTTTCGTTCGCCTGCTCGCGCGCGTGGTTCAATGCGCTCTTCGGGCCGTCCAGCCACGATCCGACTTTTCGCACGTCACCCAGGGTACGTGTCGTGCACGCTGCCGCTGTCGGAGCATCACGTTCGACCGCTGCGCGCAACCCCTACCACCCGAACAGGCGGCAGTTAACGCCCATGAAACATTCAGGTGACGACGGGGCAACACCCCTGACATAACGTTGGCTTCGAGCCGGCGGCGGAACCTTTGGCGTGGCGGTCGGTGAGCTGTACGAGTGCGTGAAGGAGCCACCGAGGTTGTTCAAGAATCCTGACGAGGTCCTGCGCTTCATCGCTGATGAAGACGTGAAGTTCGTCGATGTCCGGTTCTGCGACCTGCCGGGCGTGATGCAGCACTTCACGGTGCCCGCCACCGCGTTCGACCAGGACGCGTTCACCGAGGGGCTGGCCTTCGACGGCTCGTCGGTGCGCGGCTTTCAGTCGATCCACGAGTCGGACATGCTGCTGCTGCCGGACCCGTACACCGCTCGCGTCGACCCGTTCCGTGCAGAGAAGACGCTGATCCTCAACTTCTTCGTGCACGACCCGTTCACGCTGGAGCCCTACAGCCGCGACCCGCGCAACATCGCGCGGAAGGCCGAGCAGTACCTGAACGAGTCCGGCATCGCCGACACCGCGTTCTTCGGCGCCGAGGCCGAGTTCTACATCTTCGACTCGGTCAAGTTCGGCGAGGCCGCCAACAAGACCTTCGCCGAGGTCGACTCGGTCGAGGGCTGGTGGAACACCGGCCGCGACGAGGAAGGCGGCAACCGGGGCTACAAGACCCGGATGAAGGGCGGCTACTTCCCCGTCTCCCCGTACGACCACTTCGCGGACCTGCGCGACCAGATGGTCAAGCAGCTGATCGGCTCGGGCTTCACCATCGAGCGGGCGCACCACGAGGTCGGCACCGGCGGCCAGGCCGAGATCAACTACAAGTTCAACACGCTGCTGCACGCGGCGGACGACTTGCAGCTGTTCAAGTACGTCATCAAGAACACCGCCTGGCAGCACGGCAAGACCGTGACGTTCATGCCCAAGCCGCTGTTCGGTGACAACGGTTCCGGCATGCACAGCCACATGTCGCTGTGGAAGGACGGCAGCCCACTGTTCTACGACGAGTCCGGTTACGCCGGCCTGTCGGACATGGCGCGCCACTACATCGGCGGCATCCTGCACCACGCCCCGAGCCTGCTGGCCTTCACCAACCCGACGGTGAACTCCTACCACCGCCTGGTGCCGGGCTACGAGGCCCCGGTGAACCTGGTGTACTCGCAGCGCAACCGCTCCGCCTGCATGCGGATCCCGATCACCGGTGCGAACCCGAAGGCCAAGCGCGTCGAGTTCCGCTGCCCGGACCCGTCCGGCAACCCGTACCTGGCATTCGCCGCGATGATGATGGCCGGCCTGGACGGCATCAAGAACAAGATCGAGCCGGCCGAGCCGATCGACAAGGACCTCTACGAGCTGCCGCCGGAAGAGGCCAAGAACGTGCCGACCGTGCCGGACAGCCTGTCGAAGGTCATCGACAACCTGGAAGCCGACCACGACTTCCTGCTCGAGGGTGGCGTGTTCACCCCCGACCTGATCGAGACCTGGATCAGCCTGAAGCGGGAGGACGAGATCGACCCGATCCGCCTCCGCCCGCACCCGCACGAGTTCTCGCTGTACTTCGACGTGTGATCGGCTGAGCAGTCCGGCAAAGCGGGGTGGGGACTTCGGTGCCCACCCCGCTTTCGCCTTTCCACCGAAGCCCCGGACGGTCAGATGCCCTGCCACGGCGTCAACGGGGCGCCGACCGTGCCGGGCTTGAACCGCAGCAGCGCCCCGGCGCAAGGGTCGGCGAGCAGCCCGGGCTCGTCGTAGCCGAAACACGCCGAAGTCACGTACATCTCCTCCAGCCGCGACCCGCCGAAGGCGAGGCTGGTGATCCGCCGGGTCGGCGCCCACAGCACGGTTTCGAGATCTCCGCTCGGGGCGTACCGGTGGATCCGGCCGGTCCAGTGCATCGCGACCCACACGCACCCCTCGGCGTCCACCGCGACGCCCTCCGGGCTGCCCTCCGACTCCGCGCACGCCACCCACTGCCGGCCGGACAGCGCCCGGGCCCGCTCCACGTCGTAGTCGTAGACCCAGATGGTGCGCGTGTCGACCACGTACATCCGGGTGCCGTCCGGGCTCCAAGCCAGGCCACCGGCACCGGTCACCCCGTCGACAAGCAGCCGCGCGCGGTCGCCGTCGAGCACGAACAGCGCGCTCGCGCGGAGGCCGCGGTCGTGCGTCAGCGTGCCGGCCACGAACCGCCCCGCCGGATCGCACGCTCCGACGCTCATCCGATCGCCGTTGCGCACCTGCACGATCGGCTCCAGCCCGGCCCGCCCCAGGTACACCCGCGCGAAACCGTTCCCGGCGGCGGAGATCAACTGCCCGTGCCGGGTGGCGCCCAGCGCGGTCACCGCGCCCGGCAGCACCCGCACCTCGTCGACACCGGAATCTCGGTGATAGGTGTGCAATTCGCGGCGCATCAGGTCCACCCAATACACGCAATTGAGCGCCGGCATCCACAGCGGGCTCGTCCCGCACAGCGCCTGCCGGTCGACGAGCAGCTCGAAGTCCTCGGACATCGACCTCTCCCCCATCCCGAAACCACGCCCGCACTCGATCGCCGAGGCTACTGGCGAATTCGGCAATTCGGGACCGCCGACCGGGTTTCCCAGAAATGGTCCAATGGAGACACCGGAGTCGCGTTGCCCCGCGATGCACCATCCGGCCTACTCGATTACCGCAACTGCGCGCGGCGGAACAATTTCACCGAGCCCTTGCCCGAATGGTCCACGTTGCACGATGCCGGTCAAAGCCGCGAAATGTCCCGGACGAAACAAACCCGGTCGTGCCCGCGGCCATCGTAATCGCGGTGCACGGGCACCCCGTCGGCTTCGGTGTCGCCGGGAACGAGCTCGAATCCCATGCGCTGGTGAAACGCGATCGAACCGGAGTTGGCCGGAGACGTGACGCAGTGGACTCGGCGGCGCCCGGCACTGGCAGCGGCATCGAAGAATTTGGCATATAGCCGGCGAGCCAACCCGCTGCGGCGCAGCGCCGGATCGACGCCGACGAAGTGGACGTAGGCGTCCTCGGCGCGGTCGGCGGACAGGAATCCGATCAGGAAACCTGCCATTCGGCCATCCTGCTCGGCGATGAAGCTCGTGCCAGAGAAATGCTGCAGGAACAATCGCGGCACCAGCAGCGACAATTCGCGGGCCGCAGCGGGGCTGCGGGAATCCGTCCACCACGACTCGATCGCCGCCACGATCCGCTGATGGTCGCGCTCTTCTGCCTGGCGAAGCTGATCAGTCATGCCTTCACCCTAGGTGTCGCGATCAGGAGTCGTAAAAGACGCGTTCGACGACGGCGCGGGCGTGCCGCGTCACCCGGAGGTAATCGTCGACGACCTCACCGGTGTCCACTCCGGCCGGATAACCCAACGCGGCGGCGACCGCGCTCAGTTCCCAGGTGTGCTTGGGCAGCTGGTCGTCGGGCTTGCCGCGCACCAGCATCACCGCGTTGCGCACGCGCATCGCCAGCGTCCACGCCTCGATGAGCTCGTCGGCATCGCCAGCCTCCAGAACCCCGACGGCAGCCGCGGCGCGCAACCCATCCACGGTCGACGTGGTTCGCAGCTCAGCGAACTCGTGCGCGTGCCTCAGCTGCAGCAACTGCAGCGTCCACTCCACGTCGGCCAGGCCGCCGCGCCCGAGCTTGGTGTGCGTGGCCGGGTCGGCGCCTCGCGGCAGCCGCTCGGAGTCCACCCGCGCCTTGATGCGTCGGATCTCCCGGACCTTGGTCTCGTCCAGCCCGCCGTCCGGATACCGGATCGGATCGACAGCCCAGCAGAACCGCTCGCCCAGGTCTCGATCGCCGGCGACGGCACGCGCCCGGAGCAAGGCCTGCGCCTCCCATGCCTCGCCCCAACGCCGGTAGTACGACAGGTAGGAATCCAGGGTTCGCACCAGCGCCCCCTGCCGCCCTTCCGGCCGCAGGTCGATGTCGACCTCCAGCGGCGGATCCTGGCTCGGCGCGCCGAGCAACCGCCGAACCTGTTCCACGACGGAGGTGGCGAACCGGACGGCTGCGCGCTCGTCGGCCTCGCCGGCGGGCTCGCACACGAACATCACGTCGGCATCGGAGCCGTAACCCAGCTCGTTGCCGCCCAGCCTGCCCATGCCGATCACCGCGATCCGCGCGGGGATCACGCCATCGGACCGGCTGGCCACGTCCCGCACGGCCACGTCCAACGCGGATTCCAGCACGGCCACCCAGATGCTCGACAAGGCCTGGAACACCGTGGTCGGCTCCATCAGGCCGAGCAGATCACCGCACGCGATGCGCAACAGCTCGTGCCGCCGCAACGAACGAGCCGCGGACACCGCGCGCTGCGGCTCCGAGTACCGCGCTACCGCGCTGCGCAGCGAAACCGCGGCCTCCATCGGATCGCGCTCGGCAAGAGCGGAAGTGTCCGAGAGCAGCCGCAGCACCTCCGGTGCCCGCACCAGCAGTTCCGGCACCAGCTTCGAGGTGCCCAGCAGCTGGGCCAACCGCTCGGCGACCACGCCCTCATCGCGCAGCAGCCGCAGGTACCACGGGGTTTCGGCCAGCGCCTCGGACACCTTGCGGTAGTTGAGCAGGCCGCCGTCGGGATCCGGCGTGTTCGCCAGCAGATCCAGCAGCATCGGCAGCAGGGTGCCCTGGATGCTGGCCCGTCGCGACATCCCGGACGTCAACGCCCCGATGTGCCGCAACGCGCCTTCCGGGGAGGTGTAGCCGAGCGCAGCCAGCCGTTCGACAGCCGCCGAAGTGGTCAGCCGCAGCGCGGCGGTGGGCACCTTCGCGACCGCCTCCAGCAGCGGGCGGTAGAAGAGCTTCTCGTGCAGCCGACGAACCCTGTTGCCGTGTCGGCGAAACTCTCCCACCAGGGCCTGAGCCGCGGTGTTCCGGCCGCTGGCGCGCAAACCGACCGCGCGGGCCAGCACCGTCAGCGCGTCGGCATCGTCGAAGGGCGGGAAGAGGTGGGTGCGGCGCAGTTGCCGCAGCTGCAACCGGTGTTCCACGGTGCGCAAGAAGCGGTAGGAGTCCACCAGGTCTGCCGCGTCCGCGCGCGCCACGTAGCCGCCGTCGCCCAGCGCCAGCAAAGCGTCCAATGTGGATTTCGAGCGGAGCGAACCGTCGCTGCGGCCGTGCACCATTTGCAGCAGCTGCACGGCGAACTCCACATCCCGCAAGCCGCCGCGGCCGAGTTTCAGCTCACGCTCCACCAATTCCGAAGGAACGTGCTCCTCGACGCGTCGCCGCATGGACCGCACGTCGACGACGAATCCTTCGCGCTCCGCGGCGGTCCACACCAGCGGCTGCACCGCCTCCAGGTAGCGGTCGCCGAGCTCTTCGTCGCCGGCCACCGGCCGCGCCTTCAACAGCGCCTGGAACTCCCAGGTGCGAGCCCACCTGCGGTAGTAGCTGAGGTGCCCATCGAGCGTCCGCACCAGCGCACCGGCCTTGCCCTCCGGCCGCAACGCGGCATCGACCTCGAAGAACGCCGGACCCGCCACGCGCATCATGAGGCTGGCCAACCGGGTCGCCGCCGGGATGTCCGATTCGCTGTGCGCGACGAACACGACGTCGACGTCGCTGACGTAGTTCAGTTCCCGGCCGCCGCACTTGCCCATCGCGATCACCGCGAGCCGAGGAACCTCGTCCACGCCGGATCGTTCCAGCTCGGCGACGGCGACGGACAGGGCCGCGCGAAGCGCAGCCACCGCGACATCGGACAGGTTCGCCGCGACGCTCTCGTAGGGCATCGTTGGCAGCGACGGTTCCGCGACACTCGCCATGTCATTGCCGGCGACATCCAACAGCAAGCCGCGATAGGTGCCCCGCAGAGCGCTGACCGCGTCCGGGCCGTGCAGCTTCGCAACCGGGCCGCCCGCCGTCCCCGGCGCCCCGTCGCCATCCGCTCCCACCGAAGCCAACAGCACCGAGGTGCGTTCCTGGAGGGTGCTCGGCTGAACGGTGTCCGAGCACAAACGGCGCCAGTCCGCGGGATTCGCGACGAGATGATCGGCGAACGCCGTGGAGTCACCGAGTACGCCGAACAAACGCCCGCGCAGCCCGACATCGTCGGCGAGAGCCCGCGACAACTCCGCCCAGGCCGAGCCGACGACTTCCCGAATCCGGTCGATGGACAGCAGCGCGAGATCCGGGTCCGGCGTGCGGGACAACGCGGCGACGATCGGCTCGGATTCCCCTGGCCCGGTGTCCGACCACCAGCCGGCTCGCCTCAACTGGTCCCCGGCACGCGACGCGTCGCTGAATCCGTAACGCGCGGTGGACGGCACCGAACCCGATCGGGACGAGTTGCTGTTCGCCATGTTCGAACCGTAGTCCGCATCGAATACCGCTGGAGACCCAACCTCACGACAATCACGCCAACGGCAGGAACCTGCTGGTGGTCCGCTCCTCCGGCGGCATGGCGACCAGCCGGACGAAACGCTCGGCAACCGGCTGCCAGGTTTCGGCGAGATCGGCGTGGAACTCCTGCAGATGCTCGGGCTCCAGCTGTCCCGGCCGGGCCGTCGCGGCGACGTCCGGCGACAGCCTGGCCCACTCCAACACCATGTCCGGAGTCGTCTCGATGTGGAACTGCAACCCGTACGCGCAGTCCCCGACGCGGAAGGCTTGGTTGTCGCACTTCGGGGAAGAAGCGAGCAGTTGCGCGGACGGCGGCAGAGCAGTGATCTCGTCGGAGTGGAACTGCAGCACATCAGGGGTCAACGGCACCGGGCCGAGCAGCGGATCCTCCGCCGCGGCATCCCGCTTCGCCACCAGCAAGGTCCCGGCCTCCGGTCCCTTGCGGGCGGCGCGCACCTGGCCGCCGGTAGCGACGGCGAGAAGCTGAGCGCCGAGGCACACCGCCAACACCGGCACCCGCTGGCCAACAGCCTTGCTCAGCAGGGCGCGAAGTCCGGCCAGCCAAGGGTGTTCGACATCGTCGTACACGCCCATCTCACCGCCGAGCACGACCACGCCCTGGTGATCGTCGAACCCATCCGGGAGCTGCTGCTCTGCCGGAAGCACGACGTCGAGTTCCGCGCCGGCGGCGAGCAGCCATTCGCCGAGCTCGCCCGGCGGGTCCAACTTCGACGGCTGGACAACGAGAATCCGCGCACCACCCATGTCCGTGAGCGTACGTGCCGGCGGCACGAACGCCTACGCCCTTTCGGGCTCCGTTCACACTGCGCGAAAAATAAAAGAAGGGGCTCCCTCTTTCGTTTCCGAAAGAGGGAGCCCCTTTAAATAGTGTGTCGGCGGTGTCTTACTCTCCCACACCCTGTCGAGTGCAG
>NZ_JBFAKG010000092.1:0-39570 GCF_040655595.1 Saccharopolyspora sp. NPDC050389 | reverse complement strand
CGATCACGGCGGGTTCGGCGTCGCAGATTTCCGATGGTGCGGCGGCGGTCGTGGTGATGAGCAAGGCCAGGGCCGAGGAGTTGGGGTTGACCTGGTTGGCGGAGATCGGCGCGCATGGTGTGGTGGCCGGGCCGGATGCGAGCCTGCACGAGCAGCCGTCGAATGCGATCAAGGCGGCGTGTGCCAAGGAGCGGGTCGACGTCGCGGATCTGGATGTGGTGGAGATCAACGAGGCGTTCGCGGCGGTGGGGATCGCGTCGGTGCGGGCGTTGGGTGTTGATGAGGAGAAGGTCAACGTCAATGGTGGTGCGATCGCGTTGGGGCATCCGATCGGGATGTCCGGTGCGCGGTTGGTGTTGCATCTGGCGTTGGAGCTGAAGCGTCGTGGTGGTGGGGTCGGTGCGGCGGCGTTGTGCGGCGGTGGCGGGCAGGGCGACGCCCTGATCCTGACCGTCCCGAAAGCCTGACCCCGACCGACCCTGAAATCGACCCGGAGATCCCGCACCGTCCGTGATCGACCGGCTGCGGCGCTACTACCCTGGACGGCATGAAGTGGCTTCCAGGGGGATGGCAACGGACTGACCGGGTCGAGCAGGCGCGGGCGACCGTCCCGGCGCGTCCTCGCAGCACCGCCCGCTACACCTCGGATCCCGCCGGTGCGCCGGAGCCCGCCACCCGGGTGCAGCCCGGCGGCGGGCACCGCCCGACGCTGCTGAGCGCGGACGCGCACGATGTCGACGTCAGCGCCAGCAGCTTCAAGGCGCTGCTCATCGGTGGAGGCATCAGCGGGCTGCTGACCGTTCTCGTCGCCGCGGTGCTGGTCAACAACGGCAACAGCGTCGGCATGTGGATCTGGCAGCTCGTCTTCGGCGTGATCTTCCTCTGGTTCCTCACCGCCTCCCGGGGCATGCTCAACAGCCGCGGCTTCCTTTTCGACCGCAGCGGTTTCTACGCCCGCACCCGCGGCGAGGTGTTCGGTGTCACATGGGACGAGATCAAGGCCATCGGGATCGGCACGCTGCCGTGGATCCAGCACCGCCGCCCGGTCACGCCGGAGCGCCGCCACGCGTTGGAGTTCTACCCCGCGGATCCGGGGTTCGCGGCGCGGCACCCGGAGCTCGACCGCTGGCGGGTGGAAGAGCCTCCGTCGATGCCGGGACTGCCCGGCGAGCGCTACCGCTTCCACCTGCCGCCGCTCGGCGGGCTGCCGAAGGAGCTGGAAAGCGTGGTGCAGACGATCGCCCCGCAGAAGTGGATCGGCCGGTACAAGCGGCAGCTCCCACCGCCGCAGGCCTGACCACTACCAGCCGAGGCTGTCGATCGGGTCCGCCGAGGTCAGCTCCGGGTCGTCGATGGCGAAGGTGCGGGCCACCCCGCGACCGCTGACGGCGGTCTCGAACCGGACGGTGACGCGGCCGTGCCCGGCGCCCTGCACCCAGCCGTGCCCGAACTCGGTGTGCCGCACGTCGTCGCCCGCCCGCCATAGCCGGCTCGACGGCTCGGGGCCTGGTTCGGGAATCGGCTGGGCCGTGGGAGCCGGGGCTTCGTGCTGGTCGGCGGGGTTGCCGAACAGCGGCTCCTGCTCCGAGGTCGCCAATCCGGAGTAGGAGACGCCGACCAGCCGGACCGGCGTGCCCGGCGGAACGGCGACGGGCAGCAGTCGCCGCGCAGCGGCGGAGAGCGAGCCGAGATCGCTGGTCGCCGACGCGAACGTCTCCGCGCGGCTGATCGTGGTGAAGTCGGAGTCCCGGACCTTGATCGTCACGGTGCGCGCGGCGCGCCCCGACGACACCAACCGGCGATGCGCCGACTCGGCCATCCCGGCCACCTCGCCCTGCAGCTTCGCCTGGTCGGTGATGTCGACGTCGAACGTCGTCTCGGCGCTGACCTGCTTCGCCTCGGCGCGCTCGGCCACCGGATGCTCGTCGATGCCGTGCGCGAGGCGGTGCAGTTCGGTGCCGTGCGCCTGCCCGAGCAGCGACGTCACATCATTGGGGCGCAGCGCGGCGAGCTCGCCGATCGTCTGGACGCCGATGCGGTGCAGCTTCGACTCCGTCACCGGCCCGATGCCCCACATCTTGCGCACCGGTAGCCCCGACAGCAGTTCCAGCTGCTCCTCCGGAGGCACCACCAGCATGCCGTCCGGTTTGGCCAGGCCCGAGGCGATCTTGGCGAGCTGCTTTCCGGCACCCGCGCCGATCGACGCGGTCACGCCGACCTCGCGCTGCACCCGCGCGCGCAGCCGCGTGGAGAAGTCCTCAACCTGCGCCGTGGTCACCCCGGCGAGTTCGGCGGGTTCCAGGAACGCCTCGTCGACCGAGACCTGTTCGACGACGTCTGAAACCTCCCGGACGATGCCGAGCACCCGCTTGCTCACCGCCTGGTAGACGCGGAACCGCGGCGGGAGCACCACCGCGACGGGGCAGCGGCGGCGCGCCTCCGCCATCGACATCGCGGACCGCGCGCCGAACTCCCGGGCCTCGTAGCTGGCGCCGGCAACGGTGCCGCGCGGGCCGAGCCCGCCGACGAGCACCGGGCGCCCTCCGACGGTGGGGCGGGTCAGCTGTTCCACGGACGCGAAGAACGCATCCATGTCCATGTGCAGCACCCACCTCGGCATGACCGTCATTCAACGGGATGCCTCTGACACCCGCCGCCGCGGCCGGGCGAGGTGAGAGCAAGGGAACCTTCCTGTCACCGCAGGCCGCCGGCCTCCGCGGCGGGGCGCGAGGATGGGAACCTTCCTGTCACTTCCGGCCGTGCGGGTGCGAGCTGGGGAACCTTCCTGTCACCGCGCCGCCTGGCGGCCGGTCAGCGCAGCTTCGCCCAGGCGTAGGTGATCATCGCGTCGCGCAGGTAGTCGGCCATGCCCTTCGGCTTCCGGCGCTCGATGCGGCGGCGGAACTTCGGCTGGTTCACGTACATCTCCGCCAGCCGCAGGTAGGAGGCCCGGTCCGGGGTCCAGAAGTGGCAGAGCCAGCGGTAGTGCTCGTGGATCACCTGCTGGGTGCGGGAGTCGTTGCTGGGGACGCCGGTGGCGAACAGCTCGGCGATGGCCGAGCTGATCCGGTTCCAGTCCGCGCCGATCCGCTGCGCGAGCGCTTTCCGCTGATCTGGGCTGATGGGGCCGTTGGCTCCGGCGGGGGTGAGGTTTCCGATCAGGGCGGTGCCGTCCTCGACGGCTTCGGCCTGGTCGAGACCGGGGCTCCCAAACGGCTGCACGGCGTCCCTTCCTCCCCTGATGCGCGGGCACGGCGCATGACGATCAAGCACGGATTGTGATCGACATTGCGGGTGATCAAGGCCCTGATCACCCGCCCGTGGCACATTAACGGAGCGAAGTGGACGCTGCGGGTGATTGCGGCGATCCGCTATCAGCCTGTGATGCCCCGGTCCGGTGCAGTGGTGCTCAGTCGGCTTCCGGACCAGCGGTGTCGTCCTGCTCGTCGGTCGCGGACCGTTCGGGTGGCGCGATGAACACCACACCGCTTTCCAGGTCCAGCGGCCCACCGGGGTCGTGCCCGCGCGAGATGCCGGTCTGGTCGCCCTCGTGCTGGAGCTTCCGGCCGGGGAAGAGTTCGCCGTATTTGCCCATGCACCCAAGGTAGTCCGATACCGGGCCGGAGCCGGTGCGATGCGCCGGCCCGGTATCGGGTGATCAGCAGTGGGACTTGTAGAAGTACTGCGCCTGCTGGTCGATGTTGTCGCTGGTGATGGCGATCATCTCGGTCTTGGTCTCCCGCTCGACCGGCTGGCCCTTGATCGCCGCGATGGCGCGCTTGACACCTTCCTGGCCGATCTTGCCGGGGTTCTGCGCGATCAGCGCCTGGACCCGGCCGTTGCGCAGGTCGTCCACCTGCTTCGGGCTGGCGTCGAAGCCGACCAGCTGCACCTGCCCGGACTTGCCGGCATTGGACAGTGCGGTGGCGGCGCCTTCGCCGGTGTTGAGGTTGGTGCCGAACACGCCGACCAGGTCGGGGTTCGCCGCCAGCGTCGCCGACACGATCTGCGCGGCGGTGGCCGGCTCGTTCTCGGTGTACTGGGTGGGCAGCAGCTTCAGGTTCGGGTGCTTGGCGATCTCCTCCTCGAAGCCCTTGGCCCGCTCGTCGGTGGTCGAGGTGCCCGCTTTCGTGTTCAGCGCCAGCACCGACCCCGGCTTGTCGCCGACCAGCTGCGCCAGCGTTTGCGCGGCCAGCTGGCCGCCCGCGTAGTTGTCGGAGGACAGCGAGGTGACCGAGATGGATCGGTCCTCCAGCGCGGTGTCGACCTCGACGACCTGGATGCCGTTGCTCCTGGCCTGCTGCAACGGCGCCGCCAGCGCCTTGTCGTCGGTCGGCGCGATGATCACCGCGCCGGGTTTGGTGCTGACGATGCCGCCCAGGATCTGCGACTGCTCGGCCTGCTCGAACTTCTCCGGGGCCTGCGAGTTGAGCTGGTAGCCCTGCGCGCTCGCCTCCTGCTGCGCCGCGCATTCGATGGACACGTAGAACGGTTCGCCGCGCATCCCGGTGATCAGGGCGAGGTTCTTGTTGTTGGGATCGGTCTGCCCGCTGCCGGTGTCGCCGATCTGGCCGGATCCGCAGCCGGCCAGCAGCAGCGCCGCACCCAGCGCCAGCACGGTTTTGTGCGTTCTCATCAGCGAATTACCTCCACACGCCGTTGTGCCGAAGATCGAGTGTTAGCGGTTGTTGCGCGCCCGCCGCCTGCGCTGGTCCAGCCACACCGCGGCCACCAGGACCGCGCCGACCGCGATCGGCTGCCAGAACGGCCGCACCCCGGCCATCACGAATCCGGCGTCGAGCACGGCCGGGATGAACACGCCGATGACGCTGCCGAGCACGGTGCCGATGCCGCCGAACAGGCTGGTCCCGCCCAGCACCACGGCCGCGATCGCGTTCAGGTTGTCGTTGCTGTGCCCGCTGATCGTGGTGGTGCCGAAGTAGGCCAGTGACATGAACCCGGCCAGCCCGGCCAGCACCCCGGTGAGGGCGTAGACGGTGACCAGGTGCCGGGTGACCTTGATGCCGCTGCGGCGGGCGGCTTCGGCGTTCGAGCCGATCGCGTAGGTGTAGCGGCCGAAGACCGTGGTGTGCAGCAGCCACAGCGCCAGCAGCGTGATCACCGCCGCGAGGATCACCAGGTTCGGGACCACCATGAACGACGTCCCGGTGCCGAGGGTCTTGCGCAGCGCGCTCGGCACCGTGCGCACGTCGATGCCGTTGGTGAGCAGCTGCGCGGCACCGAGTGCCGCGCCGAACGAGCCGAGCGTGACGATCAGCGCCGGAACCCGGGCGACGGCCACGAGCAACCCGTTCAGCAGACCCCACAGCGCGCCGCCGACGAGCGCGACCAGCAGGCCGATCAAGATCACGCCCCAGCCGGCGTTCGTCGCGTCGCCGCCGCTGAGCCATTCCATGGTCATCGCCGACACGACGCCGGAGAACACCAGCACCGATCCCACCGACAGGTCGATGCCGGAGGTGATGATCACGAAGGTCATGCCGACCGCGAGCATCAGCAGCGGCGCCGCCTGCACCAGCAGGTTCTGGACGTTGAACAGGGTGGGGAAGGCGTCCGGGCGGAGCACGCTGAACAGCACGCACAGGCCGACCAGCACCAGGCCGGTCCACAGCGTGTTCGAGGAGGCCAGCCGCGCGCCGAGCCCCTTGGCCGGGGCCGACGCCTTTTCCTCCACAGTGGACTCGGGTGTTTCCTGCTGGGTGGCCATCAGCTCGCGTCCTCCTGCGACAGTGCGCCGGTCATGGCGCCGACCAGGTCCTCCAGGGTCGCCTCGGCGGCGCCGAACCGCGCCACCCGGCTGCCGAGGCGCAACACCTCGACCCGATCCGCGACCGACAGCACCTCCGGCATGTTGTGGCTGATCAGCACCACCGAGATGCCGGTGTCGCGAACCCGCCGGATCACCTCCAGCACGCGTTCGCGCTGCACGACGCCCAGCGCGGCGGTGGGCTCGTCCATGAAAACGAGCTTGTCCGCCCACGTGACCGAGCGCGCGACCGCGACGCTCTGCCGCTGCCCACCGGACAGGGAGCCGATCGGCACCGACAGATCGGGGAGGGACACCCCGAACTTCGCGAACTGCTCGGCGGCCTGCGCGCGCATCTTCGCCTTGTCCAGCATGCCGAGCCGGCCGAGCAGCCCGGGTCGCCGGATCTCCCGGCCCAGGAACAGGTTCGCGGCCGGGTCGAGGTCCGGCGCCACCGCGAGATCCTGGTAGGCGGTCTCGATGCCGTGCGACCGGGCGGCGGCGGGGGAGTCGAGGGTCACCGGCTTGCCGCCGACCAGGATCTGCCCCGAATCCGGCTGCTCGACACCGGAAAGGCACTTCACTAGCGTCGACTTGCCGGCGCCGTTGTCGCCGATGAGCGCGACGACCTCGCCCGGGTGCACGGTGAACGACGCGCCGCGCAGCGCCTCCACGCTCCCGTAGCGCTTGACCAGGTCGCGGGCTTCCAAGAGCGGTTCGGTCATCGCGGGCTCCCGGCGGCCGGCGGGCGGCAGTGCACCACGGTGATGTCTCCTTCGAGCTGTGCTGCCCCGGCGGAATGCGGCACCACGGCGGTGCCGCCGCGGTGCAGCGGCAGCTCGACGCCGCCATCCGTGCGCAACTTCCCGCTGCCGTCCAGCGCGATGAGCACGCCGAACGACGGCTCCAGCTCGACGCCGCCGTGCAGGCGCTCGGCGCGGAAGAAGGGAGCGGCGTCGTCGGCCAGCAGCGGAACTCGGGGCGCGGCCTGGTCGGCCGTGCGCTTGATCAGCGAGTCCAGCACCGCATCGCCGAAACCGGCGCGGTTGACCGTTTCGAGCGCGGTCTGCCGGTCCATGCCGAGGAACGCGCCCTCGGCATCGGCCAGGAAGCCCTGCCATTCCAACGTGATCGAGAAGTCCGTCGGCTGCTGCAACTCGACGATGAACACGCCCGCCCCGATGGCGTGCGGGGTGCCCGCCGGGACGTGCACGGTGTCACCCGGCCGGACCGGGATCTCGTTGAGCGAACCGAGCATCGCCGACGAATCCTGGGTGGCCACCCACCGCGCGACCGTCTCCGGTTCGACATCATCGCGGAAACCCAAGTACACCAC
The DNA here is from genome assembly GCF_040655595.1 of Saccharopolyspora sp. NPDC050389. NCBI lineage: Bacteria > Bacillati > Actinomycetota > Actinomycetes > Pseudonocardiales > Pseudonocardiaceae > Saccharopolyspora > Saccharopolyspora sp. NPDC050389. Next base: position 32,467 of record NZ_JBFAKG010000092.1, on the reverse strand, counting down.
CGGGTTCGTGCCGGACGTGCCGACCACGATCCACGCCTCGGTCTTGCCGAACCGGGAACCGAGGTGCTGCTGGGCGAAGGCGTCCGAGGGATGGCAGTGCACCGGCAGCCGCTGCCCCGCGTCCAGCAGCTTGACCAGCAGCGCGGTGCTGTCGCCGAAGGCGGCCACGTGCTCGGCGCCCAGCCACCGCTCGGGCTCGGCGGTCACCGCGTCGCGCAGCAAACGCCCGTCCGGCAGGCGGGACAGGCCCGACTCCGCCTGGCCGAACCGCGTCGTGGTGGACGCGACCCAGTCCTCCGGGCCGAACTCCTGGTCGTCCGCGCCGCCGCGCAGCGCGGCGATCGACGCACCGCCCCGGTAGAACTGGCGGGGCTGGTTGGCCGGCAGGGCGATGGGGACCGCCGGGCCGGACTGATCATTGTGGACAGAACTCAACGTGATACCTCTCCGGAACCTCTGGCCAGCAGCCGAGTGGGAACGACCAGGCGACGTGGCGGGGTGCGGTCGCCGTCCAGCCGCGCGAACAGCAGTTCTGCCGCCGACCGGCCCAGCGCCCACGTGTCGTGGGTGACCACGCTGATCGGCGGGTCGAGGAGGTCGGCGAGCTCGAAGTCGTCGAAACCGACGAGCGCCAGCCGGCGCGGTCGACCGGCCAGCGCGCGCAAGGCGTGCACGGTGATCCGGTTGTTGCCGGTCACCAGCGCGGTCGCGCGCTGCAGCGAGGAACGCAGCGCCTGCGCCACCGACTCGTCGGTGTGCGGGCCCATCAGGACGAGGTCGGGGGAGAACGGCACACCGGCCTGCGCGCAACCTTCCCGGAAACCGCGGAGCCGCTCGGCGGCCGTGTGGATTTCCGGTGCGTCGCCGAGGAACGCGATCTCGCGGTGCCCGTGCTCGGCCAGGTGACGAGCGGCGAGCGCGGTGCCGCCGGCGTTGTCGATCAGCACGGTGTCGGCGTCGAGGTTGCCCGGCGGCCGATCCACGAACACCACCGGAGTCCCGGCGTTGATCTCGTGCGCGATGTACCCGTGCTGGTGACCGGCGGGAACCACGAGCAGCCCGTCGACGCGGCGCGCGCAGAACTCCAGGACCAGCTCGCGTTCCCGCGCCGGGTCCTCATCGGACGAACCGGTCAGAACCTGCTTGCCCTGCACCCGCGCGACTTCCTCGACCGCGCGGGTCAGCACCGAGTAGAACGGGTTCGCCAGATCCTCCAGGACCAGGCCCAGCGTGCCGGTCCCGGTGCCGCGACGGAGGTTGCGGGCGCTGAGGTTGCGGCGGAACCCGAGCTGGTCGATGGCGGCCAGCACTCGCTCCGCGGTCGCCGGATGGACGCCGCTCTCGGCGTTGACGACCCGCGAAACGGTCTTGATGCTCACGCCCGCCAGCCGCGCCACGTCGTTCATCGTGGCGCGCCGGACGTTCCCGGACTCAGACAACGTTGTCATGATGGGCGGCATTGGATCGCAGCCATCGGCGCCTGTCAATGCCACCGCCCGGATCTGACTACGCCTGGCCCCGCAACATCGGCTGATCGGCCCAACGCCGCTGCCGCGTTCCGGGGCGGAGTGACAGGAAGGTTCCCATGCTCGCGCCCGCCGATCCCGGCCAGCGCGACCCGCCAACCCGGCCCATCAATGGCAGGAAGGTTCCCATGCTGCGGTTTTCCGGCCCGGGGTGACAGGAAAGTTCCCATGCTCGCAGCCGTCGCGGGGCCGGCGGAGCGTTGTGGCGGCTGTGCCGGTCAAGTCGTCGGTCGGCGGCATTCGGCGCGGCTGAACGCCGCGTCGCGGTGTCGAAACCGGACAAGAACGGCGATCCGCATTGACCTCCGCAGCGTCTGCGACGACGGTGAACCGGCCCGGCTTGACAAGGTTGTCCAGTGAGGAGGCGGCGATGCCCGGAGGCGTGCCCAGGAGGACCGTGCTGCGTTTGTTGGGCGGCGCGACCGTTGCCGGCGGACTGCTGGCCGCGTCGCCGGCGGTGGCGTCGGGGGCGGCGTCGACCCGGCGGGACTGGAAGCCGGTCGCCGAGGCGGTCCGCCGTGAATACCTGTGGGCATGGCAGCACTACGTCGAGCGGGCCATGGGCGCCGACCACATCAAGCCGATCTCCGGCGGCCGGGAGGACTTCTTCGTCGAAGGCCACTCCATCGGGCTGAGCCTGGTCGAAGCGGTCGACACGTTGTGGCTGATGGAAGCCGACTCGGAAGTCCAGCGCGCCGTGCAGTGGATCAAGGAGAACCTGAGCTTCGAAATCGATGCGCCGTTCCAGGTGTTCGAGACGAACATCCGGATGGTCGGCGGGCTCGCCGCCGCGTACCACTGCACCGGTGAGCAGCGGCTGCTGGAACTGGCCGTCGACGTGGCGGACCGGCTGCTTCCCGCCTTCACCGAATCCCCGACCGGCCTGCCCTACCGCTACGTGAACCTGGCGACCGGCGCCGTCAGCCGGCCGGAGACCAACATCGTCGAGGTCGGCACCTACATCGCCGAGTTCGGAATCCTCTCGGAGTGGACCGGCGACCGGCGCTACTTCGATCTTGCCAAGCAGGCCATGCGCGTCGTCTACGACAAGCGGACCGAACTCGGGCTGCTGCCGCACGACATCCACGCCGAGACCGGCGAGTGGCGAAACCGCCAGGCCACCGTCGGCCCGCCGGGCGACTCCTACTACGAGTACCTGTGGGACGGGTACGCGCTGTTCGGCGACGAAGAGCTCCGGCAGTGGTACGGCACACTCACCGACGCGATCCTGGCCCACCAGGCCGAACGCCACCAGAACCTGCTGTGGTTCCCGCAGGTCGACGCGTTCACCGGGGAAGTCCTCAGCCGCGAGCAGAGCGTGCTCGCCTCGTTCTACGCCGGCCTGCTCGGCGAATCCGGCCGCATCGCCGAGGGCCGTGCCTACCACGACGCGTTCAACACCGTGCAGGACGAGTTCGGGGTGATCCCGACCTCTGTGGACTACTCGACGATGTCGGCGAGCGACCGGAGCAACGCGTTGCGGCCCGAGTTCGCGGACTCGGCCCTCATGCTGTGGCTGGAAACCGGCGACGAGATCTTCCGCGAACGCGCGAACGTCCACTTCGAGCAGATGGTGAAGACGGCGAAGGCGAAGTACGGCTTCGTCAGCCTCGCCGACGTCACGGCGAAGCCACCGTCGCAAGAGGACACCTGCCCGGGCTACTGGTGGTCCGAGCAGATGAAGTACTACTGGCTGCTCTTCTCCGACACCCCGAGGTTCGACTACCGGAACAGCTACCTGAGCACCGAAGCGAACGTCCTCCGCGGAGCCCGCCGCTGAACCCGAAGTGACAGGAAGGTTCCCATGCTCGCGCCCGGCATCGGTCCGCTTCGGCCGGGATGGCAGGAAAGTTCCCTTCCTCGCAGCTGCGCGCCAGCGGGTTCCTGTCACCGGCCCTTGGCTCCAACCGCAGCATGGGAACCTTCCTGTCATCCCGCCCTGTCGCGAAGTGGAGCATGGGAACCTTCCTGTCACCGGCTCCGGTGTGGGCTGGTGGCTACGCTGGGCGTATGGCTGATCATGTGCAGGTCGTGACCACCACCGATTCCGAGCAGGCGGCCGCCGAGCTGGCTCGCGGCGTCGTCGAGGCGCGGTTGGGGGCTTGCGCGCAGGTCGTGCCGATCCGCAGCTTCTACGTGTGGGAGGGCGCCGCCCAGGACGACGCCGAGTGGCAGCTGCAGATCAAGACCTCGGCCGCTCGGCTGGCGGAACTCGTCGAGCACCTCCGCGCCAACCACGGTTACGACGTGCCGGAGATCATCGTCACCCCGATCGTCGGCGGCAATCCCGCCTACCTGGCCTGGGTCGACGACCAGACTCGCCCATAGCGGACCGGGATCGGTGTGATCGGCGACACCCGGCACACTCGCAGAGGAGTGCCGTTGGAACGGAAGTGGGTTTGACGTGCCGCGTACGTATGCCGGTTGGTTCCGGGCTGTGGCGATCGCCGAGGCGTTCTCGTGGGTCGGTCTGCTGGTGGCGATGGCGTTCAAGTACGGCCTGCAGCAGCCGCTCGGCGTGACGGTCATGGGCTGGGTCCACGGGCTGGTCTTCACCGCCTACGTGGTGACCTGCCTCGTCGTGTTCAGCCCGCTGCGCTGGCGGTTCGGGGTGCTGGTGCTGGCGCTGGTGGCGTCGATCCCGCCGTTGGCGTCGGTGTGGTTCGAGCGCTGGGCGAACCGGCGCGGGCTGCTGGCCGAATCGGACTCCGACGAGCCGACGTTCTGGGGCCGCGTCCGCTACGCGCTGCGCGAGCTGAACTGACTCAGAAGTCCCCGGCGGCGTGCCGCACCTTGCCGAGCAGTTCGGTGAGCTGCTGGGTCTGCCGCTCGGTGATGCCGCGCAGCCCGAAGTCGATCTCCGTGACCGACTCGGTGGCCTTCTTCATCAGGTCCCGGCCGTCCTCGGTGATCTCCACGAGTGTGGTGCGCCGGTCCGTGGGGTGCGGCATCCGCCGGACCAGGCCGTCCTGTTCCAGCCGGTCGACGATGTTGGTGACGCTGGTCGGGTGCAGTTGCAGCCGGTCGCCCATGACACGCATCGGGAGGCTGCCGCGCCGTGAGAAGGTCAGCAGCACCAGCGCCTCGTATCGGGCGAACGTCAGGTTGTGCGGTCGCAGTGCGCCGTCGACCGCCGATTGCAGGATCTGCTGGACCCGCATCACGCTCGTCACCGCGGCCATCGTCGTAGACGGGCCTACCCGGTCGGCCCAGATCTCGGCCGCGCGAGCGATTGGGTCGAAGGGCAGTGGACTACGGGTGCTCATGGTGTTCGACGCTAGCAGCGGTTACCGACCAGTTGGTTGCTGTGGTGCTGCGTCGGCCGAAATCAGGAGGGCCGCGCCGCTGTTGAGCATGATCGTGGTGACCGGCGGATGACGGCGCCGGTCCGGGATGGAGGAGCAGACGTGCTAGTTGCGTTCAGCGTGGCCCCGAGCGGGGCCGGCGACAGCGACAGTGTCAGCGAGGCGGTCGCGGCCGCGGTGAAGGTGGTGCGGGAGTCCGGGCTGCCGCACGAAACGACCTCGATGTTCACCACGATCGAAGGCGAGTGGGACGAGGTGATGGACGTTGTGAAGCGCGCCACCGAGGCCGCGTCGGCGAACGCGCCGCGCACCAGCCTCGTGCTCAAGGCGGACATCCGGCCGGGGCACACCGACCAGCTGCACTCGAAGGTGCGCCGGGTCGAGGAGCATCTGCGCGGGGAGTAGGCGCAGCAAAAGACCGGGGGCGGCTCACAGCCGCCCCCGGTCCGACGCTTGACGACTACGTCAGCCCTTGGGGTGGTCCACGACCGGCGCGTTGACGCAGTTGTTGGCCTGCGGCGACAGGATGGGCACGACAACGCCGATGGCGGCACCGACGTTGTTGCCGCACGCCTGCACCGGGACGGCGCTGACGTTGTTGTCGTCGACCGCGTTGATGCCGTCGTTGTCGGCGCTGTCCGCGAACGCGGCGGTGCCGAGGGTCAGAACGCCGAGGGCGGCGGCACCGGCGACGCCGGCAACACGGGTAGCAATACGCACTGTTTCGTACCTCTCGTTGAACTACTGACTGAAGGTCCCCCATACGGAGGCCCCGCAGACCCGCGAGGAAACAACCGTCACTCGCGGGCTCTGTTTCCACTTCGGCGATCAAGTCCGCCGGACCTTAGGGGTGCACCCGCTTTGTCACCTGTTCGAGCACATTTCCTCACTACTTCGGTTTGATCTCGGGCGTCGTCGGCGTGTCGGTTCTGGACGTGCGGTTTCGCGGGCCGCGGAAGATCTGCCGCCCAGCCACCACGCGACCAATAGGACGTGTCAGGATGGAGGCGTGACGAGGCCGGATCCACGCCAGAACGCAGCTGCTATGTCCGCCGCGATGGCGGGCGCAGTCGACCTGTCGGCCCTGAAGAACCGGGCCGACGCCACCGCCAGGGCCGCCAGCCAGGCGCCCGCCAACGGCGAAAGCCCGGCGGCGCCGGCGACCGCCGCGGTCATCGACGTCACCGAGGCCACCTTCCAGGCCGAGGTCGTCGAGAGGTCGCTGCAGGTGCCCGTGGTCGTCGACCTGTGGGCGACGTGGTGCGGACCGTGCAAGCAGCTGTCGCCGCTGCTCGAGCGGCTCGCCCAGGAGAGCAACGGCGCCTGGGTGCTGGCCAAGATCGACGTCGACGCGAACCCGCGCATCGCGCAGCTCTTCCAGGTGCAGTCGGTGCCCACGGTGATCGCCATCGCCGGCGGTCAGCCGGTGGACGCCTTCGCCGGCGCCCAGCCCGAGCCGCAGATCCGGCAGTGGATCGACTCGCTGCTGAACGCCCTGCGCGACCAGCTGCCCGGCATCCGCGCGGCCGAAGAGGGCGTCGAGCCGGCCGACGAGGAGGAGCCCGAGGACCCGCGGTTCACCGCGGCCGAGGACGCGCTGGAGCGCGGCGACTACGCCGCCGCTGAGGACGCGTACCAGCAGATCCTCAACAGCGAGCCGAACAACGAGCAGGCCAAGGCCGCGCTTTCGCAGGTCCGCTTCACCGCCCGCGCCGAACAGGCCGACCCGGCCGCGATCGAGCGCGGCGACGAGGCCCCCGACGACATCGACGCGCAGCTCGCCGCCGCCGATGCGGAGGTCGCCATCGGTCGGGTGGCGGAAGGCTTCGATCGGCTGATCCGCGCGATCAAGCGCACCTCCGGCGACGACCGGGACCGGATCCGCCGGCACCTGATCGAGATGTTCGAGGTCTTCCCCGAGGGCGACGACCGGGTCGGAGCGGCCCGCCGCGCGCTCGCGAGCGCCCTGTTCTGAGCGGAGCAGAGGTTTCTCGGGTGCCGATTTCTCACGAGATCGGCACCCGTTCTTTTTGCGCTCTAAAAGCGTCGACGCGGGCGCGAACCAACAACCCCTTAGGCCGGGCCGATGGGCGAGGGATACCTGCCGGAGAACCAGCAGTCGGAGGCCGGTGAGCGGTTCACCGCGCTGGCGCGGTTGCTCGACCCGGCGCCGCGAGCCCGCTAACCGACCCGGCCTGCGTGGTGCTGGAGCAGGACACCGTGGAGCACCTGGCCAACCTGCCGGCCGGCCGGCCGCCCGACCTGGCGACCGCGCCGTTGATCTCCGCCTTGGGTCGGCGCCGGGACGACCTTTAGTCGAGAAGCCTGTCGCGCAAGGCGGTCAGATCCGCGTCGGAAAGGCCGCCGGAACGCAGGTATGCCGCCATGTCGCGCGAGGTCGCGGCTTCGTGGATGAGGTCGCCTGCCGTCGTGCCGTGCTCGGCGATGAGCTGTTCGATCTTCGGCGTGTCGTCACCCAGGCCCACCCGGGTGCACAGTTCGGCGCGGCGGACGTGGCTGAGCGCGTAGTCATCGGCGATATCCGCTGAATCGGCGCCGACCAGGGCGAGCAGCACGAGCACGATCAGGCCGGTGCGGTCTCGCCCGCCACCGCAGTGCACCAGCACGCCACCCGGTTCGGCGCGGGCGATCGCCTCGCACACCTCTGCGGTGCGCCGCGGGAACCGGTCCAGGAACGCCCGGTAGTACAGCGGCGTGCAAGAAATCCCACCGCCCCACCGATCCCAGAACTCGGTGTCGGAGTGGTTGTCGAGCGGCAGGCGCACAGTCGTCAGCTCGGGAGGGCGCGGGGCGGTGTCCGGCTCCTCCTCGTCGTCTCCGGTGAGGTCGATGATCGTGCGGATGCCGTGCTGTTGGAGCGCCGACCACCCGGCCGCGGTGAGGGCGGCTGGGTCTTCGGCGCGAACCACCGCGCCCCAGCGGATTTTCCGGCCTGTGCCGACGCGGAGGCCGCCGAGATCCCGCGCGTTCAGGGAGCCGTCCCAGTCGAGAATCCGTTCGGAATTCATACCCGTGGGACGTATGTGACCGATCCGGGTTGTTCGCAACGAAAAAGCGGTGCCGCCCCGATCCGGGACGACACCGCCGTTTCCGTCAGCTCACGCGCCGTACTTGGTGCTGCACGGGGCGAATCCTTCCTGGACGCCGATCCGGAAGGCTTCCACCCGGGCGAACCCGACGGGCACCTGATCGCCGTTGACGTTCGCCGCGATCAGGCTGTCCTCGCCGAGCAGCGCGGACACGCCCTCATCGATGTCGTCCGGCGCGATCCGCAGGCTACCGACCGGGTTGCGCTGCCCGAACGGATCCTCGACCAGCAGCCCGCTCCACGAACCGACCATGCAGGCGGTGCGCAGGCCGGCGGCCTCGTCATCCAGCGGCAGCCCCGTGGCCTTCTGCACCGACAGCGCATACCTGGACGCGACCTGGGCGTACGCGGCGAAATCGCCGTAGCCGGTGGCGTCGGCGTTCTTGCTCGGCGGTTGGCCGATCTTCTGCAACGCCGCCATGTCCAGCGAGATCGTGTTCGTGCTGGGACAGTAGGAAGCCGGTGACGTGGCCTGCTCGCGGCCGCACGGCTGCAGGCCCATGACGACATTGGGCGGCTCGGCGCCGGTGTCGCGGAACACCGTGCGCAGGCTCTTCTCCACCTCGTCGAGGCTCTGCTGGTCAACCGGGAGGTTGGCGTTCTCCTTCTGGATGGGTTTCCACGCCTGGAAGAGCGTGGTGCGCCGCTGGACGTCGTTGAAGTCCATTTTGGCGCAGCGCTGCGGACCTTCGCTGAACCCGAACTGGAACGCCGTGACCCGGTCGAACGCGGAGCCGTGCGCGTTGCCGTCCCGGAAGTCGGAATCGCCCGGCGCGTCCCGGATGAAGTTCAGCACGCCCATGACCTCGTTGAGGCCCTGCCCGGTGGAAACCTGGAAGTAGTCCGAGGAACCCTCGGCGACGTGCCGGAAGTACGCGCCGGTGAAGCAGTCCGCCTGCTGCTCCAGCACGATCACCTGGTCGTTCCCGGTGGCCGTGCTCGCGCGGTGCTGCACGGCGTGCCCGATCTCGTGTGCGAGCACCGTCACCACGGCCATCGGCCCGAAGCTGTTGTTCAGCTCCGGCAGCAGGGTGCCCCGGTCCCACGCGATGAAGTCCTCCGGCGGGCAGTAGAAGGCGTTGACCACGCCCGCGGTGTTCTGCCCGCAAAGCTGGACGCCGGGACCGGCCGAGTCGTAGGACACCAGCCGCTTGACCGGTTCGAAGCGCTTGCCGGGGAAGGCTTTCGGGAACGTCTTGGTCCAGAAGTCGTCGATGTCGGCGACCGCGTCGCGCGCGAGCTTGTCCATCGCGCCGTTGTCCGTGCCCTCGACCGGTAAGGACGATGTCGGAGCACCTTCCTTGGGGCCGCTCGGGCCGTTGGCGGCGGGCAGGCCGGCGACCTCGGTGGTCGAGTAGCCGCCGAGCGTCGTGGGGGTGCCGCTGATCGGCTGCGAGCAGCCGCCGACCAGGGCCGCGCACGCGAGCACGGAGAGCGCGGTGCCGAGGATCCGCTTCCGCCGTCGGCTTCTTGTCGATACCGGTACCACTGACGCGCCCCATCCTGCTGGCCGAAGTCCTCATGCCACCGGGACGGCGGCAGCGCCACCCGGTGCCGGAGCAGCCTATCGGTTACCGGATCAACGCCACGTGCGATCTCGCCGGATCCCACAGGGGCGGAGTGACAGGAAGGTTCCCTTGCTCACGCTTGGCTGTGGGTGGGGTGACAGGAAGGTTCCCTTGCTCACGCTTGGCTGTCGGTGGTGACAGGAAGGTTCCCTTGCTCACGGGTGGTAGGTGGAGCCTGGCGGGTGCGGACGACGGTGGCGGCGAGGAGCAGGGCGGTCGCGACGAAGGCCGCGCCGACGATGAACGCCAGGCGGTAGCCGCTGGTGATCGCCTCCGCCGGCGGCTCGCCGGTGGTCAGCAGCGCATTCGTGTGCGCCGTCGCCAGCGTGCTCAGGATGGCCAGGCCGAAGGCGCTGCCGACCTGTTGCATCGTGTTGAACATGCCCGACGCCACCCCGGAATCCTCGGGCGTGGCCGCCGACATGGCGAGCGTCGCGAGTGACGGCATCGCTAGGGCGAACCCAACGCCGAGCAGGATCAGCGCGGGCAGCACGTCCGCCAGGTACGCCCCGTCGGCCGGGACGCGGCCGAGCAGCCCGAGACCCGCGACGATCAGCGCGAGCCCGGGATCAGCACGGTGCGCGGGCCGAAGCGGGCGATCAGCCTGGGCGCGCCGCCGAGGGAGAGCACGCCGATCGTCAGCGAGATGGGGAAGAGCCCGAGCCCGGTGTGGACCTCGTCGAAGCCGAGGATCCGTTGCAGGTAGAGCACGCTGAGGAACTGGAAGGAGAACATCCCGGCCACCAGCAGCGCCTGGATGCTCATGGCGCCCCAGACGTTGCGCGGGCGGAAGACGCGCAGTGGTAGCAGCGGTTCGGCGGCCGTCGCCTGCCGGGCGACGAACACCACCAGCAGCACGACCGCGCCCGCGCCGAAGCTGAGGGTGTGCGCGGAAGCCCAGCCGTGGTCCGTGGCTCCGATGATCGCGTAGACGCCGAGCATCAGCGCCGAGGTGATCAGCAGCGCGCCCAGGACGTCGATGCCGGCGCGGCCGCCGGTTTCGGGCGCGAGCACGCGGCCGGCCAGCAGCGTGGCCACGATCCCGATCGGCACGTTGACGATGAAGATCCAGTCCAGCCCGCGGCCTGCGTCAGCACGCCGCCTGCGAGGAGGCCGATCGACCCACCGGCGGACTGGACGAAGCTGTAGACGCCGATGGCCTTCGCCCGCTCGCGCGGCGCAGGGAACAGGGGCACGACCATGCCGAGGGTGACCGCCGAGGTCACCGCCCCGCCGGCGCCTTGGACGAAGCGGGCGGCGAGCAGCGTCGCCGGGTCCTGAGCCAGGCCGCAGAGCAGGGAGGCGGCGGTGAACAGCGCCAGTCCGGCCACGAACACGCGCTTCTTGCCGAGCAGGTCGCCGAACCTGCCGGCGAGCAGCAGCAGGCCGCCGAAGGGCACCAGGTAGGCGTTGACCACCCAGGTCAGGCCGGACGGCGAGAAGCCGAGATCTTCCTGGATGGCCGGTAGCGCCACGTTCACGATGGTCCCGTCGAGGATGACCATCAACTGCCCGGCGCACAGCACCGCGAGCGCGAACCAGCGCGACGCCGCAAGTTGTCGAAACATGCGAAGAACTCCAAAGGTGCACGACTTGTTACCGGGGTCATCTTCTGTAACCATTGCGGCCGGCGGAAGGAGGCACTTTCTTGTCACGCAGTCACACGGATGTGTCCGACCGGCTCAGCCACGAGGCGTGCCCGATCAACGAGGTGCTGGATCACGTCGCGGGGAAGTGGAGCATCGGCATCCTGGTCACCGCTGCCGACGGCCCGGTCCGGTTCACCGAGCTGGAGCGCAGCATCCGGGGCATCAGCCGGCGGATGCTCACGCTGAACCTGCGGAAGCTCGAGCGGGACGGCCTGCTCGTCCGGACCGTCCATCCGACGGTGCCGCCGAAGGTGGAGTACGAGCTCACGCCGATGGCGCGCGAGCTGCACGAGACGCTGGCCGGGCTGGTGGGCTGGGCGGAGCGCCACCGGCCCGGGCTCATCCGGGCGCGCGCCGACTACGACGCCAGGTCCTGATCAGCAGGCTGCCGCGCCGCCGAGCGCGCCGGTCCGGAAGGCTTCGAGCCGGGCGAATCCGGTCAGCGAGTTCGTGCCTTGCGCGTCGCGGGCGACGTCGTCGGATTCGAGCACGATGGCAACGGCCTCGTCGAGATCGCCTTGCGACAGCCCGGGTTGCGCGGCGGTGTACGCGCCGGTGAGGCACGTGATGTGCTCGCCCGCGGCGGCTCCGGTGGTGGGGCGGCCGAGTTCGGTGAGGGCGGCCAGCGCGAACCGGGAGGCGAGCAGCGTCGTGGCTGCTTGGTCGCCGATGCTGCGGTGCGACTCATCGATCGCTGCGCGGTCGACGACGATCGCCGGCGGCTGCGCGCAGAACGTGGCGGGGCCGGTCGTGTCGGGACATCTGGGCGTGGAGCGGACGGCCGGCGCGATCCAGTGCCCGCCGCGCTGGGCGACGAGATCGCCGAAGTAGCCGGAAATCCGGTCGGTGCGCAGCGCTTCGTCCAGCGGCTTGTTCGCATCGTCCGGGACCGGCGCGGCCAGCGACGTTGCCGTCACGTCGGCGCAGCGTCGCGCGCCGTCGCGAAAACCGTTCTGGAAGGCCGAAACGCGGTCGAAGGCGGTGCCGTGCGCCGCGGTGCTGCTCGTGCTCACCGGGTCGCGGAAGACGATGATCGCGCGCAACGCCCGGTCCAGCTGCTCAGGGTTGATGCGCAGGTGCTCGGCGTGGCCGTCGACGACCCAGCGGATGAACGAACCCGAGTAGCAGTCGGCCATCGCTTCAAGGCGCACCGGAGCGTCACCGACATCCATCCCGGCGCGCTGCTGCACCGCGTGGCCGATCTCGTGCGCGAGCACCACAGCAACCGATGCGTCGCCGTAGTGCTCGCGCAGCACCGGCAGCAGCGCTGCGCGATCCCAGGCGATCGCATCGACGGTGACGCAGTAGTACGCGTTGCCCTCGATGTCCTTCACATCTGCCGCGCACGGTGGCGGGGCACTAGTGCCGTTGGTGTCGACAGAGAAGAACCCGCCGTCCAGGTCCCGCCAGGGCTTGCCGAACACCGCCGGGTACTGCGCGGCCCAGAACTGCTGCACGTCGGTGACCACCGTGGCCGCGAGCCGGTCGGCGTCGCCGTGGTCGGTGCCGTGCACGAACGCCGGGTCGACCGTGTGATCGGCCACACGGGCCGGTTCGGGTGGTGCTGCCGTGCAACCGCTGGCGAGCAGCAAGATCACCAGCGCCACCAGTCCAATCGCGCGCACGCCGCCAAGCTTCCCACCGGTCGCGGGCGCGGGCGGTGCTGGCACGTCTGCGGACGGGTCTCGGCGCGCCGAGATATGGTCCGCTGCTGTGAGAGCCGTCCACCGCTTCACCGTGCGCGCCCACCTGCCCGAGCCGTTGAGCGCGCTCGGCACGCTGGCGACCAACCTCCGCTGGGCCTGGCACCCGCCGACCCAGGACCTTTTCGCGGCGGTCGATCCGGGGGTGTGGTCGGCGGTTGGCGCGGATCCGCTGCGGCTGCTCGCCGAGGTGCCCGCCGAACGGCTGCGGCAACTGGCCGGTGACCAGGACTTCCTGGCGCGCACCCGGGCCGTCGACGACGACCTGCGCCGGTACCTGACGGTGCCGCGCTGGTACCAGCAGCGGCAGGACGAGGACGCCGGGCTGCCCACCTCGATCGCCTACTTCTCGATGGAGTTCGGTCTCACCGAGGCCCTGCCGAACTACTCCGGCGGCCTCGGGGTGCTGGCCGGCGACCACCTGAAGTCGGCCTCCGACCTCGGCGTGCCGATGATCGGCGTCGGGCTGCTTTACCGGTCCGGGTACTTCCGGCAGTCACTGTCGGCCGAGGGCTGGCAGGTCGAGCACTACCCGGTGCTGGATCCGCGCGGCCTGCCGCTGGAGATGCTGACCGAGCCGTCCGGGCGACCGGTCCAGGTGCGGGTCGCGATGCCCGCCGGGCGCACCCTGCACGCGCGCATCTGGAAGGCGCAGGTCGGCCGGGTGCCGCTGCTGCTGCTGGACAGCGACCTGCCGGAGAACGACGACGACCTGCGCAAGACCACCGACCGCCTCTACGGCGGCGACGCGGCGCACCGGATCCGCCAGGAGATCCTGGCCGGCATCGGCGGCATGCGCGCGGTCCGCGCCTACTGCGAGCTGACCGGCCACCCGCAGCCCGAGGTGTTCCACACCAACGAGGGCCACGCCGGGTTCCTGGGCCTGGAGCGGGCCCGCGAGCTGCAGGAGGAGCCGGGGCTGCAGTTCGACCAGGCGGTGGCAGCCGTGCGGGCCGGGACGGTGTTCACCACCCACACTCCGGTCCCGGCCGGGATCGACCGCTTCCCGGTGGATCTGGTCCGGCACTACTTCGGCGACGGCTCGGCGCAGGCCCTGCTGCCCGGCGTGCCCACGGATCGGGTGCTCGCGCTCGGCGCCGAGGACAACCCGGGCATGTTCAACATGGCCCACATGGGGCTGCGGCTCGCGCAGCGCGCCAACGGCGTCTCCGAGCTGCACGGCGAGGTCATCCGCAAGATGTTCCGCAACCTGTGGCCGGGCTTCGGCGTCGCCGAGGTCCCGATCCGCTCGGTCACCAACGGGGTGCACGGCCCGACCTGGTCGGCGCGGGAGCTCGGCAAGCTGATCGGCGAGTCCGAAATGGACAGCGGTGCCGGATTGCGCGGTATCGAGCCGGTCAGCGACTCGCTGCTGTGGGAACTGCGCTGCTCGCTGCGCCAGCGGCTGGTCGACGAGGTGCGCAGGCGGCTGCGCACCGCGTGGCTGCGGCGCGGCGCCTCGGACCTGGAACTCGGTTGGTGCGACACGGTTTTCGATCCGGACGCGCTCACCATCGGCTTCGCCCGCCGGGTGCCGACCTACAAGCGGGCCACGCTGATGCTGCGCGACACCGAGCGGCTGCGGGAGCTGCTGCTCGACGCGGAACGCCCGGTGCAGATCGTGGTCGCGGGGAAGTCGCACCCGGCCGACGAGGGCGGGAAGGCGATGATCCAGCGGATCGTGCGCTTCGCCGACCAGGCCGACGTGCGGCACCGCATCGTGTTCCTGCCGGATTACGACATGTCGCTGGCCAGGTACCTGGTGTCCGGGTGCGACGTGTGGCTGAACAACCCCGTGCGGCCGTTGGAGGCGTGCGGCACCTCGGGGATGAAGGCGGCGCTCAACGGCGCCCTGAACCTGTCGGTGCGGGACGGCTGGTGGGACGAGATGTTCGACGGCCACAACGGCTGGGCGATCCCGAACGCCGACGGCGTCAGCGACCCGAACCGGCGCGACGACCTGGAGTCCGCGGCCCTGTACGAGCTGATCTCCGACCACGTGGCCCCGATGTTCTACGAGCGCAACACCGACGGGGTGCCGGGCAAGTGGATGTCGATGGTGCGGCACACCCTGGCGACGCTGGGCCCGCGCGTGCAGGCGTCCCGGATGATCCGCGAGTACGTCGACAACCACTACACGCCGGCCGCCCGGTCGGTGCGGGCCGTCTCGGCGGACGACTACCGCGGGGCGCGGGAGATCGCGGACTACCGCGCCCGGCTGCAGGCGGCCTGGACCTGGGTTCGGATCAGCGACGCCGAGATGTCCGTCGACGACGGTGGCACGCCGTTGCTCGGCGGGCAGGTCACGGTGCGGGCGCGGGTCGACCTGGCCGGGCTCGATCCGTCCGATGTGGACGTCGAGGTGGTGGTGGGGCGCGTGGACGACTCCGACGTGCTGCACGACTTCGTCACCGCGTCGATGCGCCCGGCGGAGGACGGTCGCTACGAAGCGGCGGTGACCTTGCCGCATGCGGGCCCGGCGGGCTACACCGTCCGGGTCCTGCCCCGGCACCCGCTGCTGTCCGGCCCTGCTGAGCTGGGCAAGGTCGTCCTCGCCGGCTGACTCCGGTCACGCCGGCACCGGTGCGCTGGTGCGCGGTGCGTGCTGGGATCGGCGCTGCAGGTAGCCGGCCCACGCCGCGGCCAGCAAGCCCGTCGCGCCGATCGCGGCGCCCACCCAGGCCACCGAGGCGAAGCCGAATCCGGCGCTGATGGCCATGCCGCCCAGCATCGGCGCGAGAGTGTTGCCGATGTTGAACGCCGAGGTGTTGACGGCTCCCACGAGCGTCGGGGCCCCGGGCGCGAGTGCGAAAGCCCGCGACTGCAGGGCCGGGTTGGTGATGAATCCGGCGACGCCCAGTGCGAAGACGACGGCGGTGGTGATGGCCGCGTTGTCCGCGGTGACGGCGAGCAGCGAGGAGGCGACCACCAGGGTGCTGAGGCCGGCGAGGAGGGTGCCGACCGGATGCGCCTGCGCGGTGCGTCCGCCGATCGCCATGCCGATCAGGCCGCCCAGCCCGAACAGCGCCAGCTCAGCGGGAACCCACGCCTCGGGCAGCCCGGTCACGTCGGTCAGCACCGGGGCGAGGTAGCTGAAGGTGACGATGACCGCGCCGAAGGCCAAGCCCGTGATCGCGAACGACAGCCACAGCTGAGGCCGGGCCATGGCACGCAGCTCGGCGGCGGCGCTCCGCGGCTGCTCAGGCGCGGCAGCGGCGTCGCGGATGGTGAACAGCGAGCACACCAGGCTCACCGCGGTGAGGACGGCGACGGCCCAGAACACCGCTCGCCAGCCAGCGAGCTGGCTGAGCACGGTGCCCGCTGGCACTCCGACGATGGTGGCGAGGGTCAGGCCGCCCGCGACGATCGCGACGGCCCGGCTCCTGGCGGCGGCCGGCACGAGGCTGACGCCCGTGGTCACCGCGACGGCCCAGAAACCCGCGTAGGACACGGCGCTCACGATGCGGGTGGCCAGCAGCACGCCGTATCCGGGAGCCAGCGCGCCGACGATGTGCGCGGCGATGAAGACGCCTTGCAGCGCGACCAGCGCCTTCCGGCGCGGCCAGTGGATCGTGGCGATGGCCAGCAGTGGAGCGCCGAAGACCATGCCGATGGCGAACGCGGAGATCAGCAGGCCCGCGTCCGGGATGGACACGCCGAGATCGGCGGCCATGCCGGGCAGCAGCCCCGAGAGCATGAACTCCGAGGTTCCCTGGGTGAAGATGCCCAGGCCGAGGATGTAGACGGCAAGGGGCATGGACGGTCCTCCAACGAGTCGGTGATCACTTCGGGGCCGACGCTAGCAGTGTTTTGAAGCGATCGATTCAAAATGTGACGGGAGTTTCGTTGCGATCGCTTCAAAACCGCTACTGTGGGGACATGGCCAGGCCGAGGAAGTTCGACGACGCCCGCGTCCTCGACGCTGCGATGGACACGTTCTGGCGCAACGGGTACGAGGCGACGTCGACCCGGGATCTGAGCGACCGAACCGAACTGGGGCCGTCGAGCCTCTACAACGCGTTCGGCGACAAGCATCAGCTGTACCTGAAGTCGCTGCGCAAGTACTACGAGACGGCCACCGCGGAACAGGCCGCGGTACTGCGGGGCCCGGGGCCGGTCAAGGACAGGCTGCGGGAGCTGCTGGCCAAGGCGATCGACGCCGACCTCTCCGGCACCGACCGGCCGGGCTGCTTCGCGATCAACGCGGCGATCGAGCGCGCGAGCTCGGACCCGGACGTCAGGGTCGAGGTGCGGCGGAACTTCGCGGCGGTGGAGGAAGCACTGCGCGAAACCCTCGAGAGAGGACAACGTGCCGGCGAGATCGACCCGACTCGCGACGCGGAAACCCTGGCGCGCCAAGTGCTCAGCACGTATTACGGGCTGCGCGTCCTGGCCCGCGTCCAAGACGACCGGCAGGCGTTGATGAACATAGTGGAGAACCTGCTGGAAGGGCTGTGATGGCCGGGTGAATGATCAACGGCGGATCGAGCCTCCGCGGGCGGCCGACGAGCGGACGACTTTGACCGGCGTTCTCCAGTTCCAGCGCGAAACCCTGGCCATGAAGTACGCGGGGCTGAACGCGGAGCAACTCAGGGAGCGGGCGGTTGCGCCCTCGGGTCTCTCGTTGCTCGGGCTGGTCCGGCACTTGGCCGAGGTCGAGCGCAGCTGGTTCCGGAACGTGTTCTCCGGCGAGAACAGCAAAAGTCCCTGGACGCCGCCGGGGGCCGACGAGTTCGCCGATTTCGACGTGGACACCGCTGATCCCGATGAGGCGTTCGCGATCTGGCGCCAGGAATGCGCGCGATCCCGGGAGATCGTGGCCGCCGCCGAATCCCTCGACGCCGCTTGCGAATACCGCGGCGAGGTCATCTCGCTCCGGTACATCCTCGCGCACATGATCGAGGAATACGCGCGGCACAACGGGCACGCCGACCTGCTGCGCGAGCGCATCGACGGAACCACCGGCGAATAGCGGTTCCGGCTCGCTGCTCAACCAGTTGGTCGGTCGCGGGAGTACTGTTCGATTGTGTCCCGCAACGCGGAATCCGCCAGAACCCGGATCTTCGAGGCGGCGGTCACCGAATTCGCCGCCCACGGCATCGCCGGCGCGCGCGTCGACCGGATCGCCAAGCGGGCGCGGGCGAACAAGCAGCTGATCTACGCCTACTTCGGCAACAAGGACGCGCTGTTCTCGGCGGTGCTGGAACGAACGATGGACGAACTGGCCGCCGAAGTCCCGATCGAGGGCGACGACCTGCCCGGCTACGTAGACCGGCTCTCCGCCTACCACGTCGCGAACCCGCACGTGCTGCGCCTGTTGCTGTGGGAATCCCTGGAGCGCGGCGATTCCGGCGTCGTCGACGGCTCCGAACGTTCCGCGCACTACCGGGAGAAGGTAGCCAGCGTCCGTCGCGCCCAGGAAAGCGGGAAGGCGACCGGCGAGTTCGATCCGGGAATGCTCGGCCTGCTGTCGATCGGCATGGTCAGCTGGCCGCTGGCCGTGCCGCAGTTGCGCCGCATGATGCTCGGCGACGCGAAGCCGGCGGATCTCCAGGCGGCGGCCCGGAAAGCCGTCGAGCGACTCGCCGAACCCCGCTGATCTGGCCGGCTTCAGACGCCTGCTCGGAAGGTGCGGCGGTAGGCCACCGGGGAGACGCCGATCGCGGTGTGCAGGTGTTGGCGCAGGGACGCGGCCGTGGCGAAACCGACCTGAGCGGCGATCTGATCGATCGACAGGTCGCTGGATTCGAGCAGGTGGCGGGCCCTGACGATGCGCTGCTGGATGAGCCACCGGCCGGGGCTGAGCCCCACCTCGTTGCGGAACCGGCGGGCGAACGTGCGGCCGCTCATCCTGGCGTGCTCGGCGAGATCGGCCAGGGTCAACGGCAGGTGGAGGTTCGCGGCCGCCCAATCCCGCGTCGGCGCGGTGCCCAACTCGGACGGTTCGGGAACCGGCTGCTCGATGTATTGGGCCTGACCGCCATCCCGCCACGGCGGCACGACGCATCTCCGCGCCACCTGGTTGGCCACCTCGCTGCCGTGGTCCGAACGCACGATGTGCAGGCACACGTCGACCCCGGACGCCGCGCCAGCGGAGGTCAGCACGTCGCCGTCGTCGACGAAGAGCACATCCGGGTCCAGGGGCACGTTCGGGAACATCCGCCGGAACGGTTCGACCAGCGCCCAGTGCGTGGTCGCCGGGCGGCCGTCGAGCAGCCCGGCCGCCGCCAGGACGAACGCGCCGGTGCAGATCGACACGATGCGGGTGCCGGGCCGGATGAGCGCCAGGGCATCGGCCACCGGCTGCGGCAGTTCGACGTCGGCCTCGGTGAGGTCGTGCGGCGGGATCACGACGGTGTCGGCGGTGCTCAGCACCTCCGGCCCGTGCTCGACCGAGATCGTGAAGTCGGCGTCGCTGCGCACCGGGCTCCCGTCGACGGTGCAGGTCAGCACCTCGTACCGGCCTCCGGCGCTGCCGAAGATCCGCTTGGGGATGCCCAGCTCGAACGAGTACACGCCGTCGAGCGCCAGAACCACGACCCGATGCATGGCACGATCCTATCGAATGTTGGCAATCAAGCCATTTCGCCGGGCTTGGTCCGGCGGCAGGCTGGAAGGCATGAGTGAAGCCAGCAAGATGCGCGCCATCAGCCAGGACGTTCTCGGCGGGCCCGAGGTGCTCCGGGAAGTGCAGCTCGACCGACCGGTTCCCGGCCCGAGCGAGGTGCTGATCCGGGTGCACGCGGCCGGGCTCAACCCGACGGACTGGAAGCACCGGGCCAACAAGGTGTTCCTCGGAGAGCCGCCGTTCGTCCTCGGCTGGGACGTCTCCGGCGTCGTCGAGGCCGTCGGGGTCGGCGTCACCCTGCACAAGCCGGGCGACGAGGTGTTCGGGATGTTGCCCTACCCGCACGGCGTCGGCTCCCACGCCGAGTACGTGACCGGCCCGGCCCGGGCATTCGTCCCGAAGCCGTCCAACGTGGACCACGTGCAGGCGGGTGCCATCCCGCTCGCCGCGCTGACGGCCTGGCAGGTCCTGGTGGATACGGCACGCCTGCAGCTCGGGCAGCGCGTCCTGATCCACGCGGCCGCCGGCGGAGTCGGCCACTTCGCCGTGCAGATCGCCAAGGCGCGCGGCGCGCACGTGATCGCGACGGCCAGCGCGGGCAAGCACGAATTCCTGCGCGGCCTCGGCGCCGACGAGCTGATCGACTACCGGGAGGTCGATTTCGCGGACGTCGTCAGCGATGTCGACGTCGTGCTGGACCCACTCGCAGGCGACACCCGCACCCGCTCACTGCGCACCCTCCGCCGCGGTGGCGTCCTCGTGTCCATCCTGCCGTTCGGGCGGGAAGCGGACGCCGCCGAGGCGGAACGCCGCGGCGTACGAGTGGAACTGATGCTCGTCGAGGCCGACCAGGAGGGCATGCGCGCCATCGCCGAACTCGTCGAGTCGGGCCGGCTGCGCGCGGAAATCGCCGGAGTTTTCCCGCTGGCGGAGGCGGCCAAGGCGCACGCCCTCGGCGAAACCGGCCGCACCACCGGGAAACTGGTGCTCGCGGTGGAGTGAGTTGATCACGCCACCGAAAGCCGCTGGCGGGTCTCGGTGACCCGGGGCGACCACGGGGCCAGTTCCTCGGCCTTGGCCAACGCAACGCGCGCGGCGGCGTTGTCGTGGCACGCCATGTGAGCACGGGCGAGCGTGGCGAGGTCGTCGGCGCGGGAGAGCGGGGAGTGGTTGTACTCGGCGCCTGTCGTGGCGAGGTGGACGGCGCGGTCCGCGTCGCCCTCGATCAGCGCGAGGAGCCCGTTGGTGCCGCTCAGCTCGAACTCCGGGTAGCCGAGCCGGATCGCGTCCTCGAGCGCCTTCTTCGCGGTCGGCAACAGGGCTTCCGCGGGCAGCTGGCCGGCTTCCACCGCCTTGAACCCGAGGCCGGCCAGGCCCGCCAGCAGGTAGGGCATCTTGCGCGGCGGGATTTCGTCACTGTCCGCCAGCAGCTTCAGCATCATCATGACCCCCGTCGCGTACTCGCCGCGTGACTCCAGCACGGAGATCTGGCACGAGACCGTGCCGTTCAAACCCGGATACCGCGCGGCGAGTTCATCGACGTGCTCCTGCGCGCGATCGATGTCGCCCTCGCGCAGCGCCTCGTACACCCGAGCGGCCAGCGGTGCGGACAGGAAATCGGCGCGTTCGGGATCCTTCAGGCGCGGCAGCGAGAAGAGCAACCAACCGGTCGACGTGGTCAGCGGAACCCGCATCGGCCACAACTTGTAGAGCATCAACGGCGTTGCGGCGAGCACGAAACCGCGGCCGAACGGACCGTCGGCGAGCAGCCAGCCCGCCACGACCACCGCGAGACCCACCAGAGCCGACAACAGGCCGGCCAGCCAGCAACGCAAGATCACCGGGGAGTGCCACGGGCCGATCTGGGCGCGCAACGTGACGGGCAGCGAGCGGATCGTGAAGGTCACGCGGCCGAGCCGCCACGACGCGACCTCCCGCATCGCGCCGAAGATCACCTGCCGGACCCGCAGCCCGAAAACCACCGAACCCAAGAGCAAGCCCAGCTGGGTCGCCATCGGAAGCAAGATCACCCCGACCAGGGCACCGAGCCAACCGATGGCCGCCCCGGCCGGCCCGCTGCCGGCAATCAGCTCCACGGCCACCACCGCGACCGCACCCACCACGGCGGCTATGACCCAAGGGCGGAACAAAAGACTCTGAGCTCGCACAAGGACGAAAGCGTACGGGACCGGACCGCGGCCGATACCCGCTTTCGACCAGGCACCCAACCGCCGAACGCCGCGGCCCCTGGGCGAGAGCATGGGAACTTTCCTGCCACCGAGCGCGGGCGCGGTGTGAGGATGGGAACTTTCCTGTCAAACCGGCGACACGGGATGGTCCGGATTGCGCCGCGAGCATGGGAACTTTCCTGCCACGGATGGCGAGGGCCTGGACGTGAGCATGGGAACTTTCCTGTCGCCGGAGGCGCCTTCGGATCGGCCGGGGCGTGACGTGAGCAAGGGAACCTTCCTGTCACAGGTGGCAGGAAGGTTCCCTTGCTTTCGCAGTGGGTTGAGGCCTCAGGCGTTGGTGGTGACCGGGAGGCCGGCTGCCTTCCAGGCTCGGAAGCCGCCCGCGAGGTCGGTGGCCTTGGTCAGGCCGAGCCCCTTCGCCTGGGCTGCGGCGAGGCTGGAGGCGTAGCCCTCGTTGCACACCAGGACCACCGGGCGATCGGGGTGCAGGCCGTTCAGTCGGTGGCCGCCGGCCGGGTCCAGCCGCCACTCCAGCACGATCCGCTCCACCGTCAGCGAACCCGGGATCTCGCCTTCGGCGAGCCGGTCGGACTGCGGCCTGATGTCGATGATCAGGCCACCTTCCTGCTGCAACGCGAACGCTTCCCGTGGGGAGACGCGGGTGAGCTTCGCGCGTGACTCGGCCAGCAGGTGGTCGATGCCGAACGGGCCGGCCGCGATGCTGTCCTGGCGCTGGATCGGGATCTCGGTCATCCGAGCTCCTTCGGCTGCGGGATGGGCGGTTGCGGTGCGTGGATCCGTTGCGGCGGGACCGGCGGCACCTCGGCTAGATCCGAGTAGTAGCGGACCGGCAGCAGCGGCGGCGAGTACGCGTGCACGCTCGCCGAGTTCACCGAGCTGACGTTGCGGACCTGGTGGGCGCGCCCGCTGCCGAAGCCGACGCCCGAGCCGACGTCGTGGTGCACGGTGCGCACCGGGCCCGCGGGATACCGGTAGTCCTCCCGAAGCGCGCCGAACAGCACGGAGAACGAGCCGGACGCGCCGCCGTGGTCGTGCGGTTCGGTGCCCTGACCGGGCGCCCACGACAGCAGCCACAGCTCGACGCCCGCGGTCAGGCCGAGCTTGGCCCACCAGCGTTGTTGGTCGTCGACCCGGACGATGTCGAGCAGCGGGCCGGTCAGTTCGGACGTGATCAGGCTGGTGAGGTCGCGCAGTTCGCGTGGGCTCCAAAGCAGGTGGTCGGGGCGGATCAGGTCGTGCAGCAGCGGCAGGTCGAGGCCGGGGTGCAGTTCCACCGCGCCCGGCGCGGGAACCGGTTCGGTCGGGGTGTATTCGGAAAGGCGGGTGGTCGGGCTGTCGTTGGACGGGTGCTGTCGCACAGCGCTCATGCGTGTCTCCAAGTTCGTGTCTTGCAATGAGCACGGCACGACACACACACCCCGCTTTCGGGGCGTGATTCGGTGGATTGATTCGTCGGGCCGCGCGATGAGCCTGGAAGGGCGGTAGCAGAACCGCTTCAGCGACAGGCGGAGGTGACGACCAGGAAGAGGTCGATCACGCGATCGCGGGTGAGAAACGAATCGGACACGCTTGCGATCGTGGCACGGCCGGGGAGATCGTGCCAGCACGATCGCGGTCGTCCCGGTATCTGGGCACCCGGCGTGCGCTCGCCCGGCCGGGATCTGCCAGCCGGCCGAGCGCACGATGCGCCCGGCCGCAACTGCTGAGGGAGCAGACGGAACAATGGGGCTCCGGAGGGACCTGCCGGAAATCTGCGGCGGTCCGGACGGAGACGAACCGCCTGCGCGTCGCCCGCGGCGCCGCGGTCGGTCACGGCTGGGAGGTAGACGTGGACGACCTGGTCATCCGGATGGATGGCGTCGGTGTTCGGCGGGGCAAGACGACGCTGGTGGCCGACGTGAACTGGTCGGTGGAGCTCGACGAGCGCTGGGTCGTGCTGGGCCCCAACGGGGCGGGCAAGACGACGCTGCTGAAGATGGCCAGCACCGAAGTGCACCCGAGCGAGGGCAGCGTCGACGTGCTCGGCGAACGGCTCGGCAAGACCAACGTGTTCGACCTCCGTCCCCGCATCGGCCTGTGCTCGGCGGCGCTGGCGGCCCGCATCCCCGGCGACGAACTGGTCCGCGATGTCGTGGTCAGCGCCGGGTATTCGGTGGTCGGCCGGTGGCGCGAGGAATACGACGCGATGGACACCGACCGGGCTGCCGAGCTGCTCGACCTGCTCGGCGTGGCGCACCTCGCCGACCGCGAGTACGCGACGTTGTCCGAAGGGGAGCGCAAGCGCACCACCATCGCGCGTGCTCTGATGACCGACCCCGAGCTGCTGCTGCTCGACGAGCCGGCGGCGGGGCTGGACCTGGGCGGCCGGGAGGATCTGGTGGCGCGGCTGTCCGCGCTGGCCATGGACCCGGACGCGCCCGCGTCCGTGCTGGTCACCCACCACGTCGAAGAGATTCCGCCGGGCTTCACGCACGGCTTGCTGCTGCGCGACGGCAACATCGTCGCGCAGGGCCTGCTCGACGACGTGCTCACCGAGGACAACCTGTCGAAGACCTTCGACCAGGATCTGGAGCTGCAGCGCAGCGGTGCCCGTTACTTCGCCCGGCGGCGCGCCTGACTCCGGTGCCGGGGCGGCGCCCGAGGCTCCGCCGCGGGATCGAAGAATGTTTCGCGCGGAGCGGGCGCTGAGATCCGTGACACAGCAGTCGTGGGGCGGCGCGCGATAGCCTGCCCGGCGAGGTGGCGGTTCGACGAGGAGGTTGCTGCGTGGGCGAGTTCGTCAGGCTTGAGGTGGACGGCGCGATCGGGACGATCCGGTTGGATCGGCCGAAGATGAACGCGTTGAACCGGCAGATCGAGACCGAGCTGCGGGAAACGGCGATCGAGGCCGCCGAGCGCTCCGACGTTCGCGCCGTGATCGTCTACGGCGGCGAGAAGGTCTTCGCGGCGGGCGCGGACATCAAGGAAATGGCCGAGATGTCCTACGCCGACATGGCGCGCAAGGAAGAGCGCGGGCTGTCGGACGCGATGAGCCACGTCGCCGCCATCCCGAAGCCGACCGTGGCCGCCCTCACCGGGTACGCCCTCGGCGGCGGCTTCGAGCTGGCGCTGAGCTGCGACCGGCGCATCGCCGGCGAGAACGTCAAGGTCGGCCAGCCGGAGATCCTGCTGGGTGTGATCCCCGGTGCGGGCGGCACGCAGCGGCTCGCCCGCCTGATCGGGCCCAGCAAGGCCAAGGACATCATCTACAGCGGGCGTTTCGTCGACGCCCAGGAAGCGCTTTCGCTGGGCATGATCGACGAGATCGTCGCGCCCGACGAGGTGTACGCGGCGGCGCGCCGCTGGGCCGAGCAGTTCACCGGCGGCGCGGCCCGCGCCCTGGCCGCAGCCAAGGCGGCGATCGACGGTGGGCTGGACGTCGACCTGGACACCGGGCTGAAGCTGGAGACCCACCTGTTCGCGGGCACCTTCGCCACCGAGGACCAGAAGATCGGCATGCGCTCGTTCATCGAGAACGGGCCGGGCAAGGCGAAGTTCACCGGAAACTAGGCCCGGACGGAACGGATCGTGACAGCCCGCCCCACCAGCTCGCCCTGCACTTCCGGTGCCGGAGCGCGGTTCCGGCAATGGTGTTGAGGAGTTCTGGTGGGGTACGGCTTCGATCTCGATGATGTGGTGTTCCTGCGCTCGGCGGCCGGTCACGATGCCGTCGCCGAGCTTTCCGGGCTCGCGTTGACCAATTCGACGCGGCTCAACGACGTCGCCGCCGCCCGCAAGCTCGTCGGCGAGCGGTTCGCGGCGGCCGCGCTGGAGACGGCCGTGCTGCGGCGCCGCGCGGAGTCCAAATTGGACGATCCCGCCGGCTGGTTGTTCACCGATCCGGCGCTGCAGCAGGCGACGGCGAGCGTGGTGGCCCGGCATCGCGCGCAACGGCTGGCCGGACGCGACGTGCACGACGTGACCTGCTCCATCGGCGCGGATCTGGCCGCGTTGGCCGCCGTCGCCCGGCGCTGCGTGGGCTCCGACCTCGATCGAGTGCGGTTGTCCATGGCCCAGCACAACCTCGCGGTTTCCGGGCGGTCGGTGGCGCTCGTGGAAGCCGACGCGCTGCGTCCGGTGACCCGCGGCACGGCCGTGGTCGCGGACCCGGCTCGCCGGGACGACGCCGGTCGGCGGCGCTGGAATCCCGCGGATCTCGTCCCACCGCTGGACGACCTGCTCGACGTCTACGCCCGCCGCGATCTCGTGGTGAAGTGCGCCCCGGGCCTGGATTTCGCGGTGGTCCCGGACACCGCCGAGGCCGAGGTGGTGTCGCTGGCCGGGCAGGTTCGGGAGGCCGCGCTGTGGTTCGGCGGGCTGGCGGACCGGCAGGTTCGGCGCCGGGCGACGGTGCTGCGGCCGGACGGCACCGGTTGGACGATCACCGACGCGGAGCCGGACGACTGTCCGGCCGTCGAGGTTCGGCAGTGGATCGTGGATCCGGACGGTGCCGTGGTGCGCGCCGGGCTCGTCCGGCACTACGCCGCGCGGCACGGGCTCGCTCAGCTCGACCCGCACATCGCCTACCTGACCGGCGACGAGCCGCCGCCGGGAGTCCGCGCCTTCCGGGTCTTCGAGCACTGCCGCTACAGCGAGAAGTCGCTGCGCGCCCTGCTGCGCAGGCACGAGGTGGGCAGGCTGGAGATCCTGGTCCGCGGTCTCGACGTGGATCCGGATGCGCTGCGCCGCCGGCTCAAGCTGAAGGGATCGCGGGAAGCCACCGTGGTGCTCACCAGGGTCGGCGACGTCGCGATGGCGTACCTGTGCCACGCCGAGCGCACCTGAGTGGGCTAGGTCACTCGATTCCCTCTTTTCGGCGGGTGCGTTGTGAGCGCGGCGAAAACCAGAGGCAGCCGGTGCGGCGCCTTCTCTATGCTTGGACGCAGTATGGGTACGTCGTCTGTTGAATCTCCGCTCGTCGATCTGCGCGAACGGTTGCCCGAGCTGATGCTGCACGACCAGCGTCGGCTGCGCCGTCGCATCGAGGGAGCCCGCAAGATCCGCGACCCGCAGGCCCTGGAGGCCGTGACCGCGGAGATCACCGGCGAAATCGAGGCCGCGGAGCGGCGGATCGAGCAGCGCCGCGGAAACGTGCCCAAGATCAGCTACCCGGAGGCGCTGCCGGTCAGCCAGCGCCGAGACGACCTGCTCGCGGCCATCCGCGACAACCAGGTCGTCATCGTCGCCGGTGAGACCGGGTCCGGTAAGACGACGCAGCTGCCGAAGATGTGCCTGGAACTGGGACGCGGCGTCCAGGGCCTGATCGGGCACACCCAGCCCCGGCGGCTGGCCGCCCGTACCGTCGCCGAACGCGTCGCCGAGGAACTTGACACGGAGCTCGGCGACGCCATCGGCTACCAGGTGCGCTTCACCGAGCGGGCAGGCACCGACACGCTGGTCAAGCTGATGACCGACGGCATCCTGCTGGCCGAGATCCAGCACGATCGGCTGCTGCGGCGCTACGACACGCTGATCATCGACGAGGCGCACGAGCGCAGCCTGAACATCGACTTCATCCTCGGCTACCTCAAGCAGCTGCTGCCGCGCCGCCCCGACCTGAAGGTGATCATCACCTCGGCCACCATCGACCCGGAGCGCTTCTCGCGGCACTTCGACGATGCGCCGGTGGTCGAGGTCTCCGGACGCACCTATCCCGTCGAGGTGCGGTACCGCCCGCTGCTGGACGACTCGGACGAGACCGAGGACGTGGTTCGCGACCAGACGCAGGCCATCTGCGACGCCGTGGGCGAGCTCTGCGCGGAGGGGCCCGGCGACATCCTGGTCTTCCTCAGCGGTGAACGGGAGATCCGGGACGCCGCCGACGCGCTGAAGCAGCAGAACCTGCGCAACACCGAGGTGCTGCCGCTGTACGCGCGGTTGACGGCTGCCGAGCAGCACCGCGTGTTCCAGCCGCACTCCGGCCGGCGGATCGTGCTCTCCACCAACGTGGCCGAGACCTCGCTGACTGTGCCGGGCATCAAGTACGTCATCGATCCCGGCACCGCGCGCATCTCCCGGTACAGCTTCCGGACGAAGGTGCAGCGGCTCCCCATCGAGCCGATCTCGCAGGCGTCGGCGAACCAGCGCAAGGGCCGCTGCGGCCGGGTTTCCGAAGGCATCTGCGTCCGGCTGTACTCCGAGGAGGACTTCGAGTCCCGCCCCGAGTTCACCGATCCGGAGATCCTGCGCACCCACCTGGCCTCGGTCATCCTGCAGATGACGTCGCTGGGGCTGGGCGAGATCGAGTCGTTCCCGTTCCTGGAGCCGCCGGACCGCCGCCAGATCACCGACGGCGTCAACCTGCTCCACGAGCTGGGCGCCCTTGACCGCTCGAAGACCGAGCTGCACAAGCGGCTGACCCCCGTCGGCCGCAAGCTCGCCCAGCTGCCGATCGATCCGCGGATCGCGCGGATGGTGCTCGAAGCGGAGCGTAACGGCTGTGTGCGCGACGTGCTGGTCATCGCCTCCGCACTGTCCATTCAGGACCCCCGCGAACGGCCCACGGACAAGCAGCAGGCCGCCGACCAGAAGCACGCGCGCTTCGTCGACAAGGACGCCGAGTCCGACTTCCTCACCTACCTCAACATGTGGCGGTACCTGCGCACGCAGCAGAAGGAACTGTCGTCCAACCAGTTCCGGAAGCTGTGCCGGACCGACTTCCTCAACTACCTGCGGGTCCGCGAGTGGCAGGACCTCTACGGCCAGCTGCGGCAGATGGTCAAGTCGATGGGCATGACGCTCGGCGACGACCAGGCCGAGGCGTCGCGGATCCACCAGTCGGTGCTGGCCGGCCTGCTGTCGCACATCGGCCTCAAGGACGTCGAGAAGAAGACCGAGAAGAAACCGGGGCAGACCGGGCGCGGTTCGAACGAATACCAGGGCGCGCGCAACGCTAGGTTCGCCATGTTTCCCGGGTCGTCGCTGTTCAAGAAGCCGCCGCGCTGGGTGATGGCGGCGGAGCTGGTGGAGACCTCCCGCCTCTGGGCGCGCATCGCCGCCCGCATCGAACCGGACTGGGTGGAGCAGCTCGCGCAGCACCTGGTCAAGCGCAGCTACAGCGAACCGCACTGGGAGAAGGACCGTGCCGCGGTGGTCGCCGTCGAGCGGGTCACCCTCTACGGCGTTCCGCTGGTGGTCGGCCGCAAGGTCAACTACGGGCGCATCGACCCGGAGTTGAGCAGGGAGCTGTTCATCCGGCATGCGCTCGTGGAGGGCGACTGGGACACCCGGCACACGTTCTTCCATGAGAACCGGGCGATGCTCGACGAGGTCGGGGACCTCGAAGAGCGGGCCCGGCGACGCGACATCCTGGTTGACGACGAGACGCTGTTCGAGTTCTACGACCAGCGCATCGGCGCGGACGTCGCCTCCGGCAGGCACTTCGACGCGTGGTGGAAGAAGACCGGCCGGGAACAGCCGGACCTGCTCAACTTCGAGAAATCGATGTTGATCAACCAGGAATCGGCGGCGGTCAGCGACCAGGACTACCCCGACTTCTGGCCGCAGGGCGGGCACCGGCTGCCGCTGTCGTACCAGTTCGAGCCGGGTGCCGACGCGGACGGCGTGACCGTGCACATCCCGCTGGCGGTGCTCAACCAGATCGAACCGGATGGTTTCGACTGGCAGATCCCGGGCCTGCGCGAGGAACTCGTGACGACCCTGCTGAAGTCGCTGCCGAAGAACGTGCGCCGGAACTTCGTCCCGGCCCCGGACTTCGCCAAGGCCGCGCTGTCCCGGATGTCCTCGTCGGGCGGTCCGCTGCTGGACGCCTTGCAACGACAGCTCCAGAGCATGACCGGCGTCGCCGTGTCGCGCTCCGAGTGGGACCTCGAGCGGGTGCCGGAGCACCTGAAGATGACCTTCCGCGTGGTGGACGGCAAGGGCCGGAAGCTCGCCGAGTCCAAAGACCTGGAGCCGCTTAAGCAACGGCTGAAACCCAAGCTTCGCGCGGAGATCTCCGCCGCCGCCGACGACGTCGAGCAGCGTGGGTTGCGCTCCTGGAGCTTCGGCTCGTTGCCTCGCACCTTCGAGCAGCAGCGCTCGGGGCACGCGGTGAAGGCGTACCCGGCGTTGGTGGACGAGCGGGACAGCGTCGCGGTGCGGATGTTCGACACCGAGGAGGAGCAGCGGCTCGCGCTGTGGGACGGCACCCGGCGAATGCTGCTGTTGAACCTCCCGTCGCCGGTGAAGTCCATCCAGCGCGGGATGAGCAGCACCGCCCGGCTCGTGCTGGGCAGCAGCCGGTACGGCGACCTCGCCGCCGTGCTCGACGACTGCGTGAGCTGCGCCGTCGACAAGCTGATGGCGGATTACGGCGGGCCGGTGTGGGACCAGGCGGCCTACGATTCCCTGCAGGCCAAGGTCCGGGCACGGCTGGGCGAAGTCACCGTCGACGCCGTGTTCAAAGTGGAGCAGGTCTTGATGGCGGCGCAGCGGGTGGAAACGCTGCTGGCCGACCAGCCTCGGAACCTGCACCCCGTCGCGCTCGCCGACATCCAGGATCAACTGGATGGGCTGCTCTACCCCGGCTTCGTGACCGGGACCGGTTTCGCGAGACTGTCCGATCTGACGCGCTATCTGCGCGCGATCGAGCAGCGGCTGGACAAGCTCCAGCACCACCCGCAGCGCGACCGGGACTGGATGCAGCAGGTGGACGAGGTCGAGCAGCGCTACCGGGATCTGCTGGCCGACCTGCCGCAGGGGCGCGCCCCGGGCGAGTCCCTGCGGCAGGTCGGGTGGCTCATCGAGGAACTGCGGGTGAGCCTCTTCGCGCAGTCGCTCGGCACGTCGCAGCCGGTGTCGGTGAAGCGCATCCACCGCGCGATGGACAAGTTGGAGCGCTGATCGGGCGCTCGCCGCAAGTGCCGACGAGCCGGACAACCGCTCGAGCACGGTCGTGACATGCATGGCTGTTTCCTCCGGGATGCGAGCTGGTGTGTCGGGCGGGCACCGCGACCGGTGGCCGGATTCGGTGCGTCCGAAGCGTCGTCTGTTTCGAGCGCGCGTGATTCATCGAAGAGACGCGTGCTCGAACGCAGTGAGCCCGAAAAGCCGTGCTCTGCAAAGCCATGTGCCTGCAAACGCCGTGTTGCAAAGCTGCGTGCTTTGCAAAGGCCGTGTTTGGCAAAGCGCGTGTTTGCAAGGCCGGTGCTTCGGGAGGATGGCGCTTCGGGCCGCCCAACATCGAGTATTCGCGCTCGAACTGTCGTTCGCATCACTCGACGGAGTGGAACCCGGAGGGAAACGCGGGTTCCGGTGCCTCGCGCGAGGCCGCAGCCGGAAAACCCGTTGGGAATGGGGAAAAATCCGCGTTCGCCGCGAACTCAGTGGCGAACGCGGTGGAGCGCTGCCGCGCCGCTCAGGTGGCGGGCGAGACGGTCATGCCCAAGGCGCCCGGTCCGGCGTGGGCGCCCAAGACCGCGCTCGTCTCCTCCAGGGTGACGCGGCGGATCTGGGGCAGTTGGGACCGCAGGTCGTCGAGCACGCGCTGGGCTCGGTCGGCGAACTGGAAGTGCTCGACGCCGATGTCGACCGGGCCGCCGCCGGCTCGCTGGACCGCGTTCGCGACCGCCTTCTTGAGCGCCCGGTCCGGCCCGATGCCCTTCGTCAGCTGGTCGATGATGCCTTCCTTGAGGGCGAGCACCGGCTTGATCGACAGGGTCTGGCCGAGCCACGCCTGCGCGCGCCCGATCCGGCCGCCGCGCTGCAGGTACTCCAGGGTGTCCACGTAGAGCAGCTGAGTGGTGGTGCGCAGGCGGCGGTCCAGCACGCTCATCACGCCCTGCGGGGTCGCGCCGGAGATAGCGGCTTCGGCCGCGGCCATCACCGGGAATCCGAGGCCGAGCCCGACCAGCCGGGAGTCGACCACGTAGACCGGGATGCCGATCTCCGCCGCCGCGGTGCGGGCCGACTCGCAGGTTCGGGACAGGCCCTCCGAGATGTGGATGGAGATGATCGCCTCGGCGCCGGAGGCCGCGGCGTCCGTGTAGTTCCAGAAGAAGGCCGGCGGCGGCGGTTCGCCGGTCGCCACCGGGATTCCGTCGCGCATCGCCTGGGCCAGCGCCGGGTGCGGCACCCGGCGCTCGTCGTTGTACTCGTCGCCGACCTTGAGCTCCAGCTGGACGACCGAGATGCCCAGCTGTTCGGCGACGTCGTGCGGTATGGAAGCCGTCGAGTCGGTCACGATGGCGACGCGTTGCCTCATGCGGGCCAGGCTACTAACTGGTAGGGCGTTGGCGTGCGTGCCCCGGCAGAAATACCGTCACCGCGGCCGGGAGAATTGGGGTACGGCGAGGTGAGTACCGTCACGTGCGGGGCCTGGTTGCACCGGTGCTACCGGCTAGTAACATTCTGGGTGGTTGGCGTCACTGTGCTTTTCGAACAGGGACGTGGCAAGGTCAACCTACCCGGACTAAACAGCGCCGGGTCCACAAGCAAAGCCGCTGGAGGACCAGCGAGCGTCGTCTGTCCGCAGGAGGTCGAAGAGGGCCCATGAACATCGTCGTCCTGGTCAAGCAGGTGCCCGACACGTATTCCGAGCGGAAGCTGTCAGCGGCGGATCACACCCTGGATCGTGAGTCTGCCGATGCGGTGTTGGATGAGATCAACGAGCGCGCGGTGGAGGAAGCGCTGTTGATCAAGGAGGCTCAGGGCGGCGAAGTGACCGTCGTCTGCATGGGCCCGGAACGCGCCACGGATGCGATTCGCAAGGCGTTGTCGATGGGTGCGGACAAGGCGGTGCACCTCTCGGATGAGGCGTTGCACGGCACGGACGCGCCGTCGACCGC
>NZ_JBFAKG010000091.1:0-39713 GCF_040655595.1 Saccharopolyspora sp. NPDC050389 | reverse complement strand
CGCCAACACTGTACCGAATCGTTCACGCGTCGAACGATTTGTGTTTCTCGCCGGGCCGCAGGCTGGCGCGGATGGCGCCCCGCCGCCTTCGTTGCGGTCGCCTGCGACGCGCTGCCGGGCGATCAGCGGTCGACCACGATCACCGCGTCCCCGACGTCCGCGCGGTCGGTGCGGAACCGGTTGACCGGGTGCGCGGCATCGGCGTAGCCGAAGGACACCGCGCAGACGATGCGCCGGTCCTCGGGAATCCGGAAGTACTCGCGCACGTGGTCCGAGTGCATCGCGATCGCCGCCTGCGGAACCGTCGAGACGCCGAGCGACGACGCGGCGTTGATGAGATTGGCGACGTAGCCGCCGCAGTCGATCGCGCCGTAGACACCCTGATCGCGATCCGTCGTGATGACGGCGACGTGCGGGGCGCCGAAGAACTCGAAGTTCTTCAGCCGCTGGACCTCGCGGGCGTCCCGGTCTCCCCTCTCGATCCCCAGGCTGGCATACAGCGCGTAGCCCGCACCGCGGCGACGTTCCCGGTATACCCCGTGATATCCAGCAGGCGCTTCGAAGTCCGACACCGGCTCGTGGGTCTTCGCGTGATCGGTCAGGCTCGCGGCGAACCGCCGGGTCGCCTCGCCCTTGGTCACGTGCACCTGCCACGGCTGGGTGTTGCACCAGGACGCGGTTCGCTGCGCGATCTCGAACATCTCCGCGATCACGTCATCGGAAACGTCGTCCGGCAGGTAGGCTCGGCAGCTCCACCGCTCGCCGAGCAGATCCTTGAACCGGTTGGGCTCCGCCGGGCGATCGGCCGCGAAACGCATCTGACCTTCGTGAATTCCTGACGTACTCACACGATCCCCTTCACTGGCCGCCGCGCAGTGGCCCGTCAGCGCCGACCGGCTCACCGGCCCCTCAACTGCAATTCACCCGATCGCGGCCCAGGCAGCGCGGACCAGGTCAAGCTCGTGAACTCTCGTGTGGTTCAGGCGGTCGCGTTCCCGTCGAAATTCGGGGCGCGGCGCTCGCGGTGCGAGGCAACACCCTCGACCACGTCCGGGCCGCCGAAGCCGAGGAACTCCAGGCCGAGCGAGGCGTCGAAGATCGGCCCCGCCTGCCGGTACCACTGGTTCAGCGAGTACTTCGTCCACCGGATGGCGTCCTGCGCTCCCCCGCTGAGCTCGCCGGCGATCTCCCGGGCCGTGGCCAGCAGGTCCGCTTCGTCGACGGTCAGCGACGCCAGGCCGGCGCGCTCGGCGTCCTCGCCCGTGATCTTGCGGCAGGTCAGCAGCAGGTACTTGGCCTTGGCCATGCCGCACAGCATCGGCCACACCGCGGCGGCGTGGTCCCCGGCCGCGACGCCGAGGCGGGTGTGCCCGTCGATGATCCGCGCGGTCCGCGCGGCGATCGAGATGTCGGCCATCAACGCGACGACCAGCCCTGCACCGACGGCGGGCCCGTGGATGGCGGAGATGATCGGCTTGTTGCAGGCGAGGATGTTGTAGTAGAGGTCGCGCGCCTCGCGCATCACGCGCATCCGCACGCCGTAGTCGGCGATCTGGTCTTCGACCAGGTCGAAGCTGCCGCCTGCGGAGAACGCTTTGCCCTCGCCCCGGACGACGACCGCACGCACTTCGGGGTCGGCGTCGATCACCGGCCAGAGCTGCGGGATCTGCGCGTGCGCGGTGGCGTCCACGGCGTTGAGGTTCGGCGCGCTGAAGACGACCTCGAGCACGCCGGGCTGGTGGTTCTCGAAGGTCAGCGCCGAGAAAACCTTGTACTTGTCGAGCACCGCTGCTCTCCCCTTCCGTACGCTGCTGATCTGACGGCTACGCCCGGGCACCGCGTCCCGCCGGCAGGGTCAGACACTACACGGAACAATATATAATGTGTAGAGTTTATCCACCTGTTCGTCCGTGGTATTCGACAGCGGCGCGGATGCGGCGGATGCGGGCGCGAAGAGCCAGACCACCGGCCGGTGACCAGCCTTCGGGACCCGTCATCCGACCGCCCGGCCGAGCCGCTCGACGGACTCGACTCCGCCCGCGCCCCGCCGACGACTTGGCACTACGTGCCGTACGCGGCAGTAACCATGGGTATATGATGTTCGGGCAGTCTCGAGAAGGTGGAGTGAGGATGTCGGTGGCGAACGACTTGGTCGCAGTCCGCGGCAACAAGCGGAGGCAGCTGCCCGACGAGGTGGCGAGCTACGTCCGCGAGCAGATCATGTCCGGCCACTTCAAGCCGGGCGACTTCCTCCGCATGGAGCCCATCGCCGAAGCCGTCGGCGTCAGCAACACCCCGGTCCGCGAGGGCCTGCTGACCCTGCACAACGAGGGCTTCGTCCAGCTGGTCCCCCGCCGCGGCTTCGTCGTGGCCCCCTTCACCCGGCAGGACGTGCACGACCTGTTCTGGGCCCAGGCCAAGCTGGCGGGCGAGCTCGCCGCCCGCGCCGCCAAGAACATCACACCGGAACAGCTCGCCAAGCTCGAAGCGATCATCGAGCAGCTCGAGAAGGCCGTGAAGGCCGATGACAAAGACCTCATCGCCGACCTCGGGCACGCCTTCCACCGCGAGATCAACCTCGCCGCGAACTCGCACCGCCTCGCGCTCCTGCTCGCGGGAATCGTGAAGCACATGCCGAACCGCTTCTACGCCTCGCTCGAATCCAGGGTCAGCTCGACCCGGGAGCAGCACCCGCTCATGGTCGAGGCGTTGCGCAAGCGCAGCGTGCGCAAGGCTCGGACGCTCATGGAAGAGCACATCGTCGAAAGCGCGGACTACGTGATCGAGATGCTCGAAGAGAGCGGCTTCTGGGACGACGAGGAATCCGAAGCCTGAGCCGGATGCGGCTCAGCCGAGCACCGAAGTTCCAGCAGAGTGCCCCCGAGACCGCGGTCTCGGGGGCACTCTGCTGACCGCGCTGTCCAGCAGGTCACGCCTCTCCCCGACCGGAGCCGGCCGACCAGGACTGGATCAGCCCCTGCACGTCGATGGGCTGCGAACGCGGCGTGGCAGGTTCGCGCGGTGGCGTTCGGCTGAAGCGCGGCGCCGGCGAAGGGTGCAGGGCGCCGTCGACCTGCTGGAACAGCTGCCGCTCGACGTTGTGCGGATCCTCGGTCGCCTCGTCGAACGTCAGCACCGGGGTGACGCACGCGTCGGTGCCGCCGTAGATGGCGGCCCATTCGGCCTGCGTCTTCGACTCCACCGCGGTCGCGATGAGCTCCCGCAGCTTCGGCCAGGCCTCCTGGTCGTGCTGATCCGGCCAGTCGGTGACGTCGACGTCGAGCCGCGAGAGGAACTCCCGGTAGAAGTCCGCTTCCAAGGCGCCCACCGCGATGTACCGCCCGTCCGCGCAGCGGTAGGTGTCGTAGTAGGGCGCGCCCGAGTCGATCCAGTTCGTGCCGGGATCGTCGGCGAACAGGCCGGCCGCCCGCAGGCCCTGCAGCTTGGCGGTCAGCAGCGCGACCCCGTCGACCATCGCGGCGTCCAGGACCTGCCCGCGCCCGGAGCCACGTGCCTCCAACACCGCGCACACGATGCCGAACGCCGCGACCGTCCCACCGCCCGCGTAGTCCCCGAGCAGGTTCAGCGGGGGCCGGGGAGCCTCGTCGGCGCGAGCCATGGCATGCAGCGCCCCGGATTGCGCGACGTAGTTGATGTCGTGGCCCGCCTGCTTCGACATCGGCCCAGTCTGGCCGTACCCGGTGAGCCGGGCGTAGACGACGGCCGGGTTGCGCTGGAGGACGACCTCCGGCCCCAGCCCGAGACGCTCGGCCACCCCTGGGCGATACCCCTCGATGAAGACGTCCGCGGCCTCCACCAGGCGAAGTACCGACTCCACGCCGCGCGGATCCTTGAGATCGACGGGCACCGCATCGACCCCTCGGTTGGCCAGGTCGTGTTCGGGACGCAGGCCGTCGGTGTTGGCCAGGGCACGCTGCGGCCGGTTGGCCGGGCGGGTCGCCCGGACGACATCTGCGCCCATGTCGGCCAGGAGCATCCCGGTGAAGGGAACCGGGCCCATACCGGCCAGGACGACGACCCGGACACCTGCCAGCGGCCCGCTCACGCCACATCACCCCGGATCGCGCCGCTGCGCTCCGGCGACTCCGACGTCGCGACCCGTGCCACTTCTTCGACGACCGGAAGGCCCCCAGGCCCGCGGGTGTTCATAGCATCGCTCCTTCGCCGGACGTACCGCGACATCAAGGTCACGCCTGTTAATATTTGATATACTATACTTAAAGAGATCAAAATTAAATATTTTATATACTATGCGGCTCGATTCCTCGCGTGTCGACGCTTCCGCGACGCCGGGTTCGCGCACCAGGCCACCAGCCTGAGCCGCCCACCGTCTTGAAGGTTTCTCCGCACTGTCCTGCCACTATCGCCGGGAAGTTTCAATCGAGGTTTCAACGATACTGTTGAGCGATATGACCGCGGCCGACGAGAATCTGACGATCGAACTCAGCATGGCTG
Organism: Saccharopolyspora sp. NPDC050389; assembly: GCF_040655595.1. Classification (NCBI taxonomy): domain Bacteria; kingdom Bacillati; phylum Actinomycetota; class Actinomycetes; order Pseudonocardiales; family Pseudonocardiaceae; genus Saccharopolyspora; species Saccharopolyspora sp. NPDC050389. The sequence goes on along the minus strand of NZ_JBFAKG010000091.1, from coordinate 35,237 downwards.
AACTGCGCGAGATCACGCGCTATGCCGTGGCCTGCGCGGAGCCCGCACTGGCGATCTTCGAACTCGCACGTCCTGACGATCGGCGCCCACGAGCCGCGATCGACGCCGCGCTGGCGTTCGCGGATGGAGCCAAGCGGACCAAGGCGATCCGTGACAGCGCGTGGGCGGCGCAGCGGGCGTATCAAGAGGCACGCGACGCAGGGCAGGCTGCGGCCAGCGATGCCGCGCGCGCGGCCGTCGCCGCGGCCAGTGCGGCGTTCCTGCATCCCCTGGCGAAAGCGACTCAGGTTTTGCACATCCTCGGACCGGCCGCCCACGCGGCGAGAGCAATCGAGATCGACGCCGGCGACGACCGCAACGTCGGCACCGACTACATCGAGAAGGCCAGAGATCTGGCCAGCCCCATCGTGGTGAGCGTTCTGACGCGCTACCCAACCGCCCCGAGTGGTCGCGGGCGCGTGGGAGAGCTGCTGCGGAAACTGGACGCATCATTGCGACAGCTGCGGACCGATCGTTGACCGATGGTCGCCCCGATCCCGTTGATTCCTCGCCGATTCCCGACTTCACGGCCAAGGGGCGGACGTGAAGATACCCTCTCGGCCGGGGCGAACAGATCCTCCCGCGAGATCAGTCCGCCCAGACCAAGAAGGCATCCGCTCGCCACCCGGATCGTCAGCGGATCCGGGCCCGGCGCATCCTCGTCGTCACACCCGCTCGATCAGCGCGACCTTGACGTGGTCCGGACGCTTCAGCGTGCCGTGACGCCGAGACCGGCGAGCTGACCGACCGGCCGTCCGTCCATCGACATGCGGAACGAAGTCGGGTCGGTGAACCGCGCACCGGTCCCGATCGACGCGCCGAGCTGACACAGGTTCTGCATTCCCTTCGCGCAGTACCAGCACCGGCCGCACACCGGCAGGAAGGAGAAGACGACGTGGTCGCCTTCCGCGAATCCCGTCGCGCCCGGTCCGAGCGCGTCGACGATCCCGGCGCCCTCGTGCCCGCCGACGATCGGCAGGATGGGGACCTGCTGGGTCCCGACCGCGAAGTGGTCGTCGGAGTGGCACATCCCCGCAGCCTTCATCTTCACCCGGATCTCGCCGGGCCTCGGGTCATCGAGCTCGACCTCGGCGAGTTCGAAACTCCCTGGGACCTCCTGCAGCACTGCAGCACGCGTCAGCACGGTCGTCCTCCTCGATCGCTGTGTCCGGTCGCTCCGGGACCGGAAGATCCGTTCTGTTCTCGTCCGTTCATGCCCTGCTCGCCCGCGTGCTCAGCCGAGCGGGACGTCGACGCGGGTGGACAACACCGCGCTCTCCGGGTTTCCGGCGCGCTTTTCCGGGTCGAAGTCGGCCGGTGTGGCGCACAGGAAGAGGGTCCGGCCGTCCGCGCCGCCCAGGGCGCAGCTGTAGCAGTTGAGGTTCCCGGTCGACACCTCGTCGACGATCTCGCCGCCCTGTTTGACGCGGACCGCCCGGCTCTTGATGAAGTCGGCGACCCAGATCGCGCCCTCGGCGTCGACGTGCGAGATGCCGTCCGCGGCAACGCCGAGCCGCCCCATCGCCTTGGCCGGGTCCTCGTCAGCGGGGACCGGCCCGAAGCTCGCCCAGTCCCGGCGTTCCGACAGCGAACCGTCGGCCTGGATGTCGAACGCCGACAGCCGGTTGCCGAACGACTCGGCGACCACCAGCGTGCTCCCGCCGATGATCGTCGCGCCGTTCGGGAAGTGCACCGGACCGGCGACGACCGACACCGACCCGTCCGGATCGACCCGGATCAGCGAACCGGGACGTCGCGGTGCCAGGGACATGACGTCGAAACCCCAGGTGCCGACCCAGGCGGTCCCGTCCGCGCCCACCGTCATGTCGTTGAGCGGATACTCGGACAGCGCGGAGAGGTCGGCGCGGGTGACGACGGTTCCGTCGTGCTCCCGGCGCACCAGCCTGCGATCCCGCATCGACACGGCGAGGAGGCGGCCATCCGGCAGCCAACCCAGCCCGGAGGGCTCGCCCGGCACCTCGGCCTCACTCCGCAGCCGCGAACCGTCCTCCCCCACCGAGTAGACCCCGTGCGTGTAGATGTCGCTGAACCAGACGAGCCCATCGTGCCAGCGCACACCTTCGGTGTGCGTCAGCCCGTCCGCGAGCACCTTCAAATCGGCCATGACCGACCTCCGTACGACTCCGATGGCGTGGGTCACAGCCTGTCGACATCGGACGCCGACGGCGTCTGCCAAGGGTCAGAGATCCTGTCCGACCTTGGTCGGAGACCGGCCTCGACAACGCGCGCAGCTGACCGGGCCCCGGCACGCACGCCGGGTCAGTGCACCAGGTTGCCGCAACGCACCGCGGAAGCAATGCCGCCGTGGCGGCTGCTTGGGCGCGTGGCCACCGTCCTTTGTGCACACCGCAGCGATCCGCGTGCCGGTGTTCGCGGGCGGTGAACTGACCTTGAGCGAGGAATCGTCGGACGTCTTCCGGTGCGCCGTTGAGCGCGGCCTCGGCTGCTTCTCGCACGGGCCGATGGCGCCGGACGGTACGGCGCCCCGGGCGGTCCTGTTCCTTCAGGAATTCTCGGGCATTGCCACCTTGAGCAGGCCGGTTCCGGGATGGCAGCCGAGGTATTCGAAGTGCTGTTCCTCGGCTGCCGCGACGGTGACCTCGTGGTAGAGCCGTAGCCGCGCGGCCGGGCCGAGTGCCGACAGGTAGCGCGTGGCCTCGCCGAAGATGTTCTTGTGGGTCGGGTGGTCGCGGGCCCAGTCGTCGAGCGCGGTCATGCTGCGCCACCAGCTCATGCCGAAGCTCTTGTCGAGGGGCTTTCCATCGTCGCCGAGGACGCGCATGTAGCGGTTGTTGTAGCAGCCGATCGCGCGGCCTTCGTCGCGCAAGAACTCCATGCCGGCGTGCAGGACCGGTTCGACGTCGTCGAGGTACCTGTTTCGTTCGTCGCCGTCGGTGTCGGTCCAGTCCTGTCCTGAGCGGATCAGGCAGAGGTTGTGCTGTGCACGGACGCGGTGCCGGACGCCGTCAGTTGTGAGCGCGGGTGGTTCTCCGGGTGCGAGCGGGTCCGTCTGCGCCTGCGGCAGCCGGTCACGCGAGCCGCCCCAGTACCCGTGCTCGCGCACTTCGCCGCTGAGCCCGTCTGCCAGGACGGCGATGCCCTCTCGGCGGTCGTTCGAGAACAGGGTCTCGAACCTCGTCGCCGAGGGGCGTACGGCCTCGATGAAGAAGCCGGCATCGCTGGTCGCGCGCTGATCGCCGAGCCACATCTCGCGGGCGTTGGTGAACCAGTTGTCGTAGTGGGTCGTGTCGTCCCAGTAGGCGATCGTGACGACAGTGGTGTAGCCGTTCTCGTCGATGTAGCTCGCTCGATCGGTGTGCCTGGGGCCGTCCGGCAACGCGCACGTCGCGGCAAGGTCGGCGAGCGCGGCGCGGACGGGTGCGGGTGGCCGGCCTTCACCCGGGTACTGCGCCCCGAAGTAGGCCATGGCGACTCGGCTCACCTGCGGCTGGAATCTCGCCACGTACGACGGGTACGGCGGCTGCCAACTCGGCTTGAGCTTCGCCGGCTGCGTGCGCGCGCTAGCCAGGTACCGCGGAATCGCTGACTCCATCGTCGTTGCCTCCAGTCAGGCCGGTGCCGTAGTCGGCTGCGACTCGTACATCGCGTACGAGTCCACCGCCGCCCGCGAATCACCATGCCACTCGGGCTTCGACCGCCGACACCGCCGCACGAACCCCAGGCCGCGCTGGCGCCTCCCTCCCTGCGCAGGTATTCGCTACCGGGGCCGGCTGCGCCGCCGGCCCCGGTGCCGGCCCCGGTGCCGTCAGAGCCATCCGGGGAGCACGAAGATCGCCCAGGACAGCACCGGCGCGACCAGGATCATGCTCATGCCCCAGGCCATCAGCCGCTTGAACGTCGCGTCTCGACTCTCCTCCGGAGTGCTCGCGACGACGAGCGCGCCGCTCGTGGAGAACGGGGAGGAATCGACCACCGACGAGGAGATCGCCAGCGCGATGATCATGCCGACGGCGCCGACCTGCCCGGTGTGCAGGAACGGCACCGCGAGAGGGATGAGCGCGCCGAGGATCCCGGTGGTCGAGGCGAACGCCGAGACCGCACCACCGATGAGGCAGATGAGGAACGCCGCCAGCAGCGGGATTCCGATGCCCGCGACGCTGTTGCCGAGGTAGTCGATGGTGCCCACGCTCTCCATCAGGCCCACATAAGTCACCACTCCGCAGATCAACAGCACGCTGGGCCACGCGACCTCGGCGACGCACTTCTTCGTGGTCTGGGGCCACAGCAGGATCATGATCGTGGCGATGCTCAGTGCCAGGAGACCCACGTCGAGTTGCAGCGCCAACGCGCCGACGGCGAGCACGACAAGCCCGACAAGCGTCGCAGTCCGTTGCACGTTCAGCGTGGCGACTCCGGTGACGGCCTCCGTGCTCGTGCGGATCGCGGTTGTCGCTCCGCCACCGCCATCCGTCCCGTCGACGTCCTCCTCTTGCGGCGTCGGCTCCGTGCTGACGCGCCGGTGCAGCAATTGCTTCCCGCCGAACAGGAAGAAGACCACGAGGCTCAGCAAAGTGTTGAACAGCAACGTGCTGATCCACAGCAGCACGGGACTACCGGGTAAACCGCTGCGTTCCACGACGCCGTTGGTGATGCTGCCGAAGATGCTGATCGGCGAGAACCCGCCCGCGCTCGCGCCGTTGATGACGAGCAATCCCATCAGCATCGGGCTGATCCGGTAGCGAACCGCGAAGTTCAGCCCGATCGGCGCCATCATCGCCACCGCGCCGGGCACCACGGCACCCACCATCGTGAGCAGGCTCGTGACCAGGAACATCACCCATGGGATCAGGGCGATGCGCCCTCTCACGGCCCGCACCCCGGCGTGGATGAGCCAGTCGACCGTTCCGTTGGACTTGGCGATGGCGAACAGCAGTGTCACGCCGACCAGCACGACGAACAGATCACCGGGGAACCCGGCGAACAGATCGTCCTCGGACTGGTGGACGATGAACGTGCCGATCAGGAAGGCGCCGAGGAAGGCGACCGCTCCCATGTTCACCGAGCGCAGGGACGCGAGAAGGAATATGACCACCAAGCCGATGATCGAGATGATCTGTATGGACATCGACGCTCCTCGAGGCTGACGTTGACTCGCAGGTTTGGCGAATTTCTTCGTGCGATACCAAAATCTCGCGGTGCCTGAGACCGTCCTCCGGTGTGCTTCGTTTTCGTGGAAGCGGTTCCAAGGCTGCCGCCCGGGTCATTGCCGGTCGGCCACCGTGTTGCGGAGTGCGCCGATACCGGAGATCTCGACCTCGACGACGTCTCCGGGCGCCATCGGCCCCACCCCGGCGGGGCTGCCGGTGAGCAACACGTCGCCGGGTTCCAGGGTGATCCAGCGAGTGACGAACGCCAGGAGTTCGCCGATCCCGAACACCATGTCCGAGACGGATCCCCGCTGCACGACTTCCCCGCCGAGCCGGGTGGTGATCCGCAGGGCCGACGGATCGGATACGTCGGTCTCGATCCAGGGGCCCAGCGGGCAGAACGTGTCCGCGCTCTTCGCCCGGGCCCACTGGCCGTCGGCCCGCCAGTCGTGCGCGGTGACGTCATTCGCGCAGGTGTAGCCCAGCACGACGTCGGCGGCGCGATCAGCCCGCACGTTGCGCGCGGTGCGGCCGATGACGACCGCCAGCTCGCCCTCGTACTCCAGCCGCTGCACCTCGGTCGGCCGCAGTATTTCTGCGCCCGGGCCCACGATCGCGTTGGGAGCTTTGAGGAACAGCGACGGCTGCGTCGGCCAGGGCCTGCCCTTCTCGGCGATCTGACCGGCGTAGTTGCTCCCGGCGCAGACGATCACGCGCGGCTCGCACGGGGCGAGCAGCGTGACGCCCGACAGCGTCCCGACGACTCGCCCCGGGTCGTCATTCCCGTCGTGCAGCTCGTGTACCAGGTCGCCGACGACGGCGCCGCGGCCGACCTGGCCGTCGAGGCGGTAGCGGACTATTCGCATGGTCCCTCCTAGTCGATGTCGGCCAACGCCTCGCGTACGAGCTCCACCGGGTGCCACGCGGTGCGGCCCGCTCCGTGGAAGATCTGCTGTCGGCACGACACCCCGGTCGCGGCCACGACCGTGTCCTCCGGTTCCGCAGCCAGCGCCGGGAACAACCGGTCTCCGCCGACGGTCATGGACGTTTCGTAGTGCTCCGACTCGAAACCGAACGAGCCCGCCATCCCGCAGCAGCCCGCGTCGATCTCCACGACCTCCACGCCCGGGATGCGGCGAAGCAGGGCCACCGTGGCGGCGGTGCCGACTTCCGCCTTCTGGTGGCAGTGGCCGTGAAAGACGATGCGCCGCCCCGCGAGCCAGGAATCAGCGCGCAGCGGGAGTCGACCCGCGTCGATCGCTTCGACGAGGAGTTCCTCGACCTGCTTGACCCGCTGCGCCACCGCGCTCACCGCGGCGGATTCGGGCAGCAGCGCCGCGTGTTCCTCGCGAAGCATGAACACGCACGAAGGCTCGCAGCCGACGATCGGCGAGTCCCGCGCGGTGTTCTGGTCCAGCGATGTGACCAGTGCGGAGGCCTTCTTCTTCGCATCGTCCAGCATTCCTTTGGACATGCTCGACCGCCCGCAGCAGCCGCCGCCCGCGAGGTCGACCCGCCAGCCCGACCGCTCCAGCAGCTCGATGCCCGCCTGGCCGATGTGCGGTTCGGTGTAGGTGGTGAACGAGTCCGCGAGCCAGGTGACCGTGCCCTGCGGTGCCTGCGACGCGGACATCCGGTGTCGGCGGAACCACCGGAGCAGGCTGACCCGTTGGAACGTCGGGAGCGGGCGGGCCGCGGCAATGCCGAGGGTGCGGTCCAGGATCCTGCGCAGGAAGGGGATCCGGCCGGGCAGGTTCGACAGCGGCGCGGTCGCCGAGCCGAGCCGGTTGAGCGCGCGGATGGAGGAGAACACCCGCGACCGCAACGGGGTTCCGTGGATCTCGTGGTGGTGCGCGAGAGTTTCGGCCTTCAGCGAGGCCATGTCCACGCTCATCGGGCACTCGCTCTTGCACGCCTTGCACATCAGGCACAGGTCGAGGATCTCGTGGAGCCGCTCGTCACCGAGAGCCTCGTGCGGATCCGGCTCGGACAGCGCCTTCACCAGCGCGTTGGCTCGGCCGCGGGTGGAGTGCTCCTCGTGCTTCGTCGCGATGTAGGACGGGCACATCACGCCCGCGGTGGACTTCCGGCAGGCGCCGATGTTCATGCACCGGTCCGCGGCCCCGCGCATGCCGCCGACGACCTCGAACTGGAGCGTCGTCCGCAGCGGTGGGGCGGGCGGCAGGGAGTCGCGGTCGCGCAGGTTCTCGGTCATCGCCGGCGCGTCGACGATCTTGCCGGGGTTCATGACGTTGCCGGGGTCGAAGACGCGCTTGACCTCGCGCATCGCCTCGTACAGCTCGTCGCCGAAGATCTCCCGGTTGAACTCGCTGCGGGCGAGGCCGTCGCCGTGCTCGCTGGAGTTCACGCCGCCGTACTCGGCGACGAGGTCCTTGACCGCTTCCGCGACGGTGCGCATCTTGGCGACCTCGGCGGGGTCGGTCAGGTCGACGAACGGCCGGATGTGCAGGCATCCCACCGAGCAGTGGCCGTAGAACCCGGCCTCCATCTGGTGTTCGTCGAGGATCTCCTTGAACCGCTTGGTGTATTCGGCGAGGTGAACCGGGTCCACTGCGGTGTCCTCGACGAAGGCCAGCGGGCGGCGGGTGCCCTCGCCGGCGGCCATCAGCAGGCCCAGGCTGGACTTCCGGACCTTCAGCAGCGCCGCCTGCTCGGCGGGCGTGACCGCGCGGAGCGTGTGGTAGCCGTGCCCGTTCTGCTGCCACAGCGCGTCGAGCCGGTCGAGCTTGGCGATCAGCTCCGCTTCGTCGTCGCCGGCGAAGGAGACGAACAACAGCGCGCCCGGGTCACCGACGAGCACGTTCCCGAGGTCGGCGAACTCGATCTTCTGCCGGGACAGCTCCAGGATCGTCCGGTCCATCAGCTCGACCTGGTGAGGATCGCGGCTCAACGCGTCCGTGGTGGCCGAGATGGCGCTCGCGGTGTCGGTGAAGTGGCCGACGGCGTAGACCGTCCGCGCCGGTTTGGGTACCAGTTCCACCAACGCGCGGGTGGCGATGACCAGCGTGCCTTCCGCGCCCACCACGAACTTCGCCAGGTCGAACGGCTTTTCCGGCCCGAAGCCCGCCAGTCGGTCGAGCCGGTAACCGCAGGCACGACGCCAGAATGCCGGCATCTTCGCTTCGATGACGTCCGCGTTGGCGTTGACCAGTTCCGGAAGTGCTCGGTAGATACGCCCTTCAAGGGTCTCCGCCGCTGCCCGGCGTTCCCGCTCGGCCTCGTCGACGGGCTCCAACCGGGCGCGCGATCCGTCGGCGAGGACCACGTCGAGCGCCCGCACGTGGTCGATCGTCATGCCGTAGGTCAACGAGCCGCTGCCCGCGGAGTTGTTGCCGATCATCCCGCCGATCGTGGCCCGGTTGCTGGTGGAGGTGTCCGGGCCGAACATCAGCCCGTGGGCCGCGGCGGCCTGGTTGAGCTGGTCCTGCACCACGCCGACCTCCACCAGCGCCGTGCGCGCCACCGGGTCGATCTCGATGATCCGGTTCATGTGCCGGGACATGTCGAGCACCAGGCCGGGCCCGACCGTCTGGCCGACCAGGCTCGTTCCCGCGCCGCGGGGCACGATCGGCACACCGAGCCCGGCGGCGACCTTCACCGCCGCGGCGACGTCGTCGGCGTGGCGCGGGAACGCGACGCCCAGCGGCGTGATCGAGTACATGCTGGCGTCGCGCGAGAAGAGGTGGCGCGTGTAGTCGTCGAAGGCCACCTCGCCGTCCAGCGCGGCGCGCAGCTCCCGTTCCAGGCGCGAGCTGACGGTCGACAGCTCGGCCGGTGCGTCAGTCGTGGGGACGGTCATCGGGAAGTCCTTTCGGGTTGTGCCGGGAACAACGTCACCGCGGCATCGGCTCGTCGTCCGAATGCCGTTGCACCGCAACCGATCTCATGCGGTGCGCAACACCCTCATGGCGTCTTGGAGACCGTCCGGGTCGATGGGCACACCGGCCAGTTCCAGGCCCATCTGCACGCCGGCGAGCGTCCCTGCCAGCGTCAGGTCGTTGAAGTCGCCGAGGTGACCGATGCGGAACACGCGGCCGGCGAGTTTGCCCAGGCCGGTGCCCAACGACATGTCGAAGCGGTCCAGGATGATCTCGCGGACCTTGTCCGCGTCGTGCCCCTCGCCCAACAACACGGCCGTCAGCGAACCGGAGTACTCGCGTTCGTCGGCGCACAGGACCTCCAGGCCCCAGCCCCGCACCGCGGCCCGGGTCGCCTCGGCATGGCGAGCGTGCCGGGCGAACACGGCCGGCAGCCCTTCCTCTTCGAGGAGGGTCAGGACCTCCCGCAGACCGTAGAACAAGTTGGTGGGAGGGGTGTACGGGAAGAAGCCGCGCTCGTTGGCTTCGAGGATCGGCGCCCAGCCCCAATAGGACTTCGGCAGCCGGGCCGAGGATGCGGCGGCGAGCGCCTTGTCGCTGATCGCGTTGAAGCCCAGGCCCGGTGGCAGCATCAGGCCTTTCTGCGAGCAGCTGACCGTGACGTCCACGCCCCACTCGTCGTGGCGGAAGTCGATGGAGGCCAGCGAGGAGATCGTGTCGACCAGCAGCAGCGCGGGATGTTCCGCCTCGTCGATGGCCGCCCGGATCTCCGGTACCCGGCTGGTGACGCCGGTCGAGGTCTCGTTGTGCACGACCATGACCGCGGCAATGCGATGCCCCTTGTCGGCGGCGAGCCGTTCGGCGACGACCGCCGGGTCGACGCCCCGCCGCCAATCCCCGGGCACGAAGTCGACGACCAACCCGAGTCCTTCCGCCATGTCCCGCCACAGCGTGGCGAAATGGCCGGTTTCGAAGGCGAGCACGTGGTCCCCCGGCGACAGGGTGTTGACGAGCGCGGCCTCCCAGGCCCCGGTGCCCGAAGAGGGGTAGATGACGACGGGACCACTGGTGCCGAACACCGGCTTGACCCGTTGCAGCAGGTCCAGCCCCAGTTCGGCGAAGTCCGGTCCGCGGTGGTCGATGGTGGGTTGCGCCAACGCCCGCAACACCCTGTCGGGAACGTTGGTCGGCCCGGGAATCTGCAGGAAATGCCGTCCGCTGTAAGCGGTCACTACGCTCAGCCCCTAACCTGTGCCGTGAGGTGGTACGCTGTGCCGTATAAAAGCGCAGCGAGAGTAGGCATCACGGGTTGAGGAGTCAAGGCAGTGCGCAATGTCCTGAACACGCTGCGGGTACTGGAAGAGGTCGCCGCGCGGCAGCCGATCGGCGTCGGCGAACTGGCCCGCGCGCTCGACATGCCCAAGAGCTCGGTCCAGCGCGCGCTGCTCACCCTCAATGAAGCCGGCTGGATTCGGCCCGCTTCGGGAGAGACCAAGCGGTGGGTCATGACCACCAAAGCGCTCGCGATCGGCGGACGCGCCAGCGGCGACCTCGGCCTGCGCGACGCAGCCGTGCCGATCATGGAGGATCTGCGCCAGCGCACCGAGGAAACGATCCACCTAACGGTCCCCGAGGAAGACAAGGTCGTCCTGATCGAACGCCTGGAGACCTCCAAACCACTGCGCATCAGCATGGCCCTCGGGCACGCGCTGCCCCTGCACGCATCCGCCAACGGCAAGGCGGTCCTCGCCAACAGCGGCCCGGAGGTCGTCAAGCGCCTGCTCGTCGACGAGCTACCGCGCTACACCGACAACACGATCACCGATCCGGACCGGATGCTCGCCGAGCTGGCCGATATCCGGGAGCGCGGGTTCGCCGTCAACCACGGCGAGTGGAGGCCCGATGTCGGATCGGTCGCCGCGGCAGTCCTGGAAGGCCCCGAGAAGCCGATCGCCAGCCTCAGCGTGAACCTCCCGATGAGCCGCCTGACCGAGGAATCCGAAGAGGCCTGCGGCATCGCGGTGCGCGAAGCGGCAAGGAACCTCAGCACCCGACTCGGATACTCGGCCACCCCGCAAACCGACTCGGCGAGGTAGCGGACCCTCCGCCAGAACACCACCTTCAAGGCCCACAGGAAACGATCCCGGCTGGTCGACTCACGTCGCGATCACCTGATCCGCTCCCATGCAAGGTTTTTGCGACGGCCACCTAAAGTGCAGTCCTAAGTAGACTCAACGCCTCGGCCGGCCATGGCCTCTAGCCGAGATCCGCACCCGAGGCGGGTTTCCGGTCTAGTGGCGAGCAATTTGTGGTCGTGGCATCCGACCTAATCGGACGTGCGCTGCTTCCACCCGCGGTATCGCTCCGGCAGGCACACCGCGCAGGGGCGGTGGCCCGCCGCGATCGCGGTGGCCTCGTCGGCGAAGAACACCCGGTGCCGCACGTAGCCGCCGCGAGCGATCACACGCAGCGCGGACGGACAGTCCAGCCTGCCGTAGATCCGCCCGCGGCGATACCCGCCGAATCGGCCGGGATCCGTGCTCTCGTAGGGCTCGCCGTCCGCACCGAGCAGCGTGTACAACTTGCGCTCGGTCATCAGGCGGCTCGGAAGGCCGAGTCGAACGCGAATCGCCAGTCCGCATTGGCGACGCATTTCGCGAATTCGTCCATCGCGGAAACCTTCGGAGTGGTGCTCATGCGACTGCCTCCATGGTGAGCAGCGGTGGCCTCCCCCGGCCCCGTTGCCGGCTCGGAACGTGCGCCCCGGAGCGGAGTTCCACCGGACAGATCGGCTGTGCGCGTCCTCCGAACGACGCACTGCGAACGACCCGGCACCAGCATGGCAGCAGCCCACAGTCGGCTGAATAGTTTTCAATTAACACTGAACATATTGCTGATCCTGAATCGCCGAGCCGATCTCCCAGCGCGGTGATTCAGCACAAGCGCTGACACCACAGCACCTCTGCTATCGCTGGAGCGGCGAGCTGGCGGCCATGTCCGGGCAGGTGGGCGCCGCAGATGGGCTTGGGCTCCTCGCGGCCAGCGTGCGCAGCGCATTCGCGGTGAGTTCGTCGAAGGGGTAGAAGAATTCGATCGCCAGCTCCGACAACGTCACATCGGCCGGAGCTCCGAATGTGGCCATGGTGCTGAACATCGCCAATTCGCCCTGCGGGGTGCGGATTCTCAGCGGCACCTGGATCGGGCTCGGCGCGTTCCCGGCGCTGCCGGCCTGTTCTGCACCTGAGTCCTCTGGGACGGGATACTGGCCCACTTCCTCGTACAACGCGCGCAGGTGCGTGTCTCCGGTGGCGATGACCTGGCGGTGCAGTCGTTCGAGGAACAGGGCTCGGACCTCGCGCAGGTTGACCAGTCGCCGGGCCAGTCCGTCGGGATGCAGGGCTAGGCGGAACACGTTGGGCTGCGGCAGCAGCAGGTGCTGCGGTATGCCGTCCATGAGCACGGCCATGGCCTGGTTGCCGAGCAACACGTTCCACAGGCGGTCGACCACTACTGCCGGATACGGCTCGTGGGACGCCAGCATGGTGTCCAGCGCCGAACGGATCGAGGCCATGGCTTCGTCGTCGAGGCTGCTTTCCTGGTATGCCGGTGCGTAGTCGGCGGCCAGCAGCAATGTGTTGCGGTCGCGCAGGGGGACGTCCAGGGCGCGGGACAGGCGCAGCACCATCTCTCGGCTCGGCCGCGCACGGCCGGTCTCCACACAGGACAGATGCCGTGCGGAGGTGTCCGCCAGGAGAGCCAGGTCGAGCTGGCTGAGCCTCCGGCGCTGCCGCCACTCCCGGAGCAGAGCGCCCGCCCTGACCGGCTGCCGCACATCCATGCTTCGAAGCGTAGCCAGCCGTGGATCACCGCGGCCATGACCTCGGAGGTCATTGAGTTCGTGCCCCGCACGATGCCACCTTCGAAGCAGACCGAGAACGAGGAGATGTGCATGAGCATCCTGACCGCTACCGCCGCGAGTGACCCGAAGGAACGGGGCGGCAGGCCTGACCTGCTTCGCAGCAGCCTGCGGATCGACGGCTTGGGCACCGCCGCCTTCGGCGTGGTCATGCTGGTGGGCGGACCGTGGCTCGGTGGCCCGCTCGGGCTGCCGTCCGCCTGGTTCCTGCCGATCGGGATCGCCATGCTTGGAGGTGCCGCCGCCCTCGGCCTGATCGCCGGCTACCCGAAGATCCCGTCGCGGTTGGCCGGGTTCGCCATCGCGGGCAACGCCCTGTCCGCTGTGGTGATCCTTCCGCTGACGTTCACCGGTGTGCTGCCGCTGACCGGACTGGGCATCGCCTTCATGCTCGCCGGTGCCGCGTGGGTCACCGCGTTCGCCGCGCTCACGTTCGCCGGTCTCCGCCGCTCGCGGAGCTGAGGACCGCACCGCGGAGGCATGCGCATCGCCGCGTGACGCCGAGTGGCGCGCACGTGACGATCGCTCGCGCGGATGGCGCCGATCTGTCCTGGTTCCGGAACTACCTCTGGTGTTCCTCCGTTGACATGGCGGCGAAGAGGGCCGCCTGGCTTCGCGAGGTGAAGCCCAGTTTGGCTAGGACGTGCTCGACGTGGGCTTCCACGGTGCGGCGCGAGATCACGAGTTCCGCCGCTGAGCATCGGGCGAGCAGAGTTTGTGGCTGTAGTCCATCGTCGCGCGCAGCGTCTGATGGCGCGACGACGCGGTCCTGCTCCCGAACACCCGCTCCGACGACGGGTCCGCCGCCGAATCGACCAACACCTCCAGCGGGAGCAGGCGAACGCCCGCCGCGGTCAGTTCGATGGCCAGCGGCAAGCCGTCCAGACGCCGGCACAGGTCGATGACCGCCTGTTCGTCGGCCGCAGTGGTGGTGAATCCCGGATTCAGCGCCGACGCACGCTCGAAGAACAGCGCGACCGCGCCGAACCGCCCGGCCTCACCGCGCGCCACCTGCTGCCCCGGCGCCGGCAGTGACAGCGGGGGCACGGGATACAGGGCCTCGCCGTCGATCCGAAGTGCCTCCCGGCTGGTCGCCAGCACCCGGAGGTTCGGGCATCGGACCAGCAGATCAGTGGTCAGCTTCGCGCAGACTTCGATCAGATGCTCGCAGTTGTCGAGGATCAGCAGCATGTGCCGCTCGCCGATGTAGTCGGCCACCGCCAGGTTGCCGGTGCCGCCCAGGCCCTCCTCCCTCAAGGCCGACGCGACGGTCGACGCGAGGAGGTCCGGCTGCGTCACGTCGCCGAGAGCGACCAGCCACACGCCGTCCGGGAACGCGGCACGCGCCGCCCGCCCCACATGCAGCGCGAGCCGGGTCTTGCCGACCCCGCCAGGCCCGGTCAACGTGACCAGTCGAGAGCCCGACCAGAGCCGCCTGACCTCGGCCGCCTCCGCACGCCGCCCGATCAGGCTCGTGAGCTCGACCGGAAGGTTCCCGGCCGGGCGGAAGTCGCGACGCACCATCCGAACCGCCTCGCCCGTTCCCTGCCTGGTCAGGATGCGTACGAATCCGGCTCCGGCACGACAACCACCTCGACGGCCGCTTGATCGCACCGACGAGCTGGGGCGCGGTGGAGATGCGGGCCCGATGTGTGCGGCCACCTGGTCAGCCCGCGCAGCCGGGAATCAGAACGAAAGCGGCATCAGGCCGCCGGGACCTCCTGCGTGGCGCAGGATCTACGGCTGTCCAACGCGACTGCCAGGCTTGCTCGGCAGGTTCGCAGGATCTGCCGCGTTGCCGCACTGTCGGGGGTAGTGCGGCAGCGCGTGCAGACCACTGAAACCGCGCCACTCACCTCGTCCACCGCCACAGCCGCCTCAGCTTCACAACGCCGGCACCACCTGTGTCCGGTAACGACGATGACGTGCGCCGGAGAGCTGATGCACTCGTGCACCCACCGACGGTGAACGTGGCAGCTGATGCGCTCGTGGGGCGAAAGCTCCTCCCGCTCCTCCGCCGCGTCTTCCTGGATCAACATGTGCGCGAGGCGACCGTCACGCAGATCCTCGTAGCGTCCGCCGAACCGGAGGACATCCGCGGGAGCGGGGCACGGCTGGAGAGGCCCTCGGCTGCTTCGGGGCGCGGAAGCGGCTCGTTCGGGATGGGGCTGGTGAACCATCGTTTCGCCTCGGTTGGTCCGTTCGGCTGGACATGCCCAGTGTCTTTTGTCCCGGATGCGGAGACATT
The DNA here is from genome assembly GCF_040655595.1 of Saccharopolyspora sp. NPDC050389. Taxonomy (NCBI): domain Bacteria; kingdom Bacillati; phylum Actinomycetota; class Actinomycetes; order Pseudonocardiales; family Pseudonocardiaceae; genus Saccharopolyspora; species Saccharopolyspora sp. NPDC050389. The sequence goes on along the minus strand of NZ_JBFAKG010000091.1, from coordinate 20,066 downwards.
CGTGCCACTACGCATGTCGCTACGTAGGTGGAGAGACGTGAATGCCGACCGCCGCCGTGCACCAGGGTCCGCGCCGGACGTCAAGAACCGATCGCCTGCTTCGACCTGTCTGTGACAACTTGCCCGCCCGGGGCGCGGACCATCCGGTGAACTCGAAAGGCCCTGCCATGAACGACACGATCCCGGCGAGGGCCGGGCGGCGGGAATGGATTGCGCTCGCGGTGCTGGCCCTGCCGACGCTGCTGGTCTCCATCGACGTGTACGTCCTGCTCCTCGCGCTCCCCGACCTGACGGCGGACCTGGGCGCTAGCAGCGTCGAGCAGCTCTGGATCACCGACATCTACGGGTTCATGCTCGCCGGGTTCCTGATCACGATGGGCACGCTCGGCGACCGGATCGGCCGGAAGAAGCTGCTGCTGATCGGGGCCGCGGTGTTCGGCATCGCCTCCGTCGTCGCCGCGTACTCGACCAGCCCGGCGATGCTGATCGCCACCCGCGCCGTGCTCGGTGTGGCCGGCGCGATCCTGGCGCCGTCGACCATGTCGCTGATCCGCACGCTGTTCCGGGACGCCAAGCAGATGGGGCTGGCGATCGGGATCTGGGGAATGTGCTTCTCCGCCGGCGCCGTGATCGGCCCGGTGGCCGGTGGCGCGATGCTCTCGCGCTTCTGGTGGGGCTCGGTCTTCCTGCTCGGCGTGCCGGCGATGGTGCTGCTGCTCGCGGTCGGCCCAGCCCTGCTGCCCGAGTACCGCGACCCGAACGCCGGGAAGCTGGACCTGACCAGTGTGGCGCTGTCCCTCGCCGCCGTGCTCCCGGCCATCCACGGGCTCACGGACCTGGCCAAGAACGGCTGGCAGGCACTGCCGGTCGCCGGCATCGTGATCGGAATCGCCTTCGCCGTCCTCTTCGTCCGCAGGCAGCGGCGGCTGGAGGAACCACTGCTGGACCTGCGGCTGTTCACCAACCGGTCGTTCAGCACGGCGCTCGGCGGCATGTTGTGCTGCACGCTGCTGATGGGCGCGATCATGCTGTTCATCACCCAGGACCTGCAGCTGGTCGAGGGTTTGTCGCCGTTCGAGGCGGGCCTGTGGATGCTGCCCGCCGTCGCGGCGAACGCACTGTCGTTCATCGTGTCGCCGATCCTTGCCCGCCGGTTCCGGCCGGCCTACCTGATCGGCGCCGGACTGGCGATCTCGGTGTCCGGTCTGATCGTGCTCACGCAGACCGACACGACATCCGGGCCGACCACCCTCGCGACCGGATTCGCGCTGATCTTCCTCGGCTCCGGCTCCGGCCCGCTCGTGACGCTGGGCATCCAGCTGATCTTGGCCTCCGCGCCGCCGGAGAAGGCCGGCTCCGCCGCCGCACTGAACGAGACCAGCGGCCAGTTCGGCTTCGCGTTCGGGCTCGCCGCGCTCGGCAGCATCGGCATCGCCGTCTACGACAGCCGGTTCACCCCGCCAAGTGGAATTCCGGCCGACGCCGCCGATGCCGCGCGGGAAAGCTTCGCCGACGCGGTGGTCGCCGCCGGTGCCCTGCCCGCAGACCAGGCCGAAGCGCTGCTCGCGCCGGCGCGGGAGGCGTTCGTCAGCGGGCTGCACCTAGTCGGCGCGATCAGCGCCGCGGCCCTCGTGGTCGTCGCCGTGCTGATCGTTCGCCTGCTGCGCAGTGTTCCCCCGACCGGCGCCCCGCCGGCTGCCGAGTCGTCCACACCGGACGCTCCACGCGGCGAGGACAGCGAGGGCGCGAGGATCGCGCCGGCCAACTGACCACCGGGTTCAGGCAATCACGCGGCACGACTCTCGGGCGATGTCAAGATCGGCCGCGCGGCGACGACCACTTAGCGAGCGGCGCCACCGGGACGCCGGCTACCGAGGAGGAGAAGAGATGAAGTTCCTGTTGATCATGCACATGAACCCGCAGATCTGGGAGGCCCTCACCGAGGACGAGCGCAACGAGGTGGGGAAGGGCCATGGGGAGTTCATCGACACCATCCGCGAATCCGGTGAGATGCTCGGGACGGTCGCGCTGGCCTACCCCGACGAAAGCGCCGTCGTTCGGGTCCGCGAGGGCGTACCCGCGGTGAGCGACGGACCGTACATCGAGGCCAAGGAGTTCCTCGGCGGTTACTACCTCGTCGAATGCGCGAACCGGGACCGTGCTCTCGAACTGGCCGCGATGATCCCGGACGCCAAGGTGGCGGGAGTCGGCGTCGAGGTCCGCCCGGTGATTTTCGCGGCGGGGGCCGAATCTGCGTCGGACGTGTGATCGGTGCCGCGGAGATGAAGTTCCTGCTGAACGTGTACGCCGACCCTGCGGTCACGGCGGCGCTGCCGGAAGCCGAGCGGGACGCCGTGCTGGATCACTCGGACTTCGTGGCGGCGGCGCGGGAATCGGGTGAACTGATCGACGGCCAGGTGCTCGCCGACCCGTCGACCAGCGTGCTGGTACGTGTCCGCGAACGCGGGACCACCGTGGCCGACGGGCCGTACCTCGACTCGCCGGTTCAACTTGCCGCCTGTTACCTGGTCGACTGCGAGGATCGCGATCGCGCGGCGGGACTGGCGGCGACGATCCCGGCCGCGCGCCACGACGCGGCCGAGGTGCGGCCGGTGATGTTGGCGGCCGGATTGGAGATGTGAAGTGAGCGACGAGGACCTCGGTCGCCTGCTGCGGGAGGTGGCACCGCAGGTTCTCGGCGCTCTCCTCCGCAGGTACCACGATTTCGACACCTGCGAGGACGCGCTCCAGGAAGCCATGCTGGCGGCGACGATCCAGTGGCCGGTCGACGGAGTACCGGACCACGCGCGCGGCTGGTTGGTCACGGTCGCGTCCCGCAGGGTCATCGACCAGGTCCGCAGCGAGCGCGCTCGCCGTGACCGGGAAATGTCCAGCGCGAGCCGGGAACTCCCGGACGCGATGGTCGCCCCCGGCCCCGGCGAGCGGGTTCCGCGCGACCGCGACGACACCCTGACGCTGCTGTTCATGTGCTGCCATCCCGCGCTGACCCCGACCTCGCAGGTCGCCCTCACGCTGCGCGCCGTCGGCGGTCTGACCACGGCCGAGGTCGCCAGCGCCTTCCTGGTGCCCGAGGCCACCATGGGTCCGCGAATCAGCCGCGCCAAGCAACGGATCCGGGCCGCCGGCATGGCGTTGCGCATGCCCGAGGGGCCGGCGTACGCCGAGCGGCTGGGCGCCGTCCTGCACGTGCTCTACCTGATCTTCAACGGGGGCTACACCGCGAGCTCCGGCCCTGACCTGCAGCGAACCGACCTGGCCACCGAGGCCGTCCGGCTCACCCGAGCCATCCACCGCTCGCTGCCCGACGATGGCGAGGTCGCCGGCCTGCTCGCGCTGATGTTGCTGACCGATGCCCGCCGTGCAGCCCGCACCGACGCCGAGGGCGGTCTGATCCCGTTGGCCGAACAGGACAGGACCCGGTGGGACGGCGGCATGATCGAGGAAGGCGTTCGGCTGGTCACCGACGCGATGCTGCGCTCGCCGCTCGGTCCGTACCAACTGCAAGCGGCGATCGCATCCCTGCACGTGCAGGCGCCCCGCGCGGCGGACACCGACTGGTGGCAGATCAGGTTTCTCTACCAGGTGCTGTGCCGGATCGCGCCGAATCCCATGGCCACGCTCAATCACGCGATCGCGGTGGCCATGACCGACGGTCCGGACGCAGGCCTGGCCATGCTGTCGGAGCTGGCGGCCGACGACCGGATGGCTCGTCACCACCGGCTCACGGCCACACGCGCTCACCTGCTGGAACTCGCCGGAGATACGACAGCCGCGCGGGAGAACTACCTGCTCGCGTCCCGCCGCACCACCAGCCTGCCCGAGCAGCGCTACCTTCGCGCCCGAGCCGACCGGCTCACGGAGGTGGACCCGACCACCTGATGTGTCCGTCCACACTCGACGGTGCGATCGCCTCCGCACTGTGCTGTGCCGGTAAGCAGAAGACCTCGCGGAAGGCCGTTGCGAAAAAATCAGTTGCCCGAGTGGGACGCCGCGGCCTAGCCTCCTTGATACACAGGAAGGGAGGTGGTCCAACGTTGAATATCAACAGGACTTGTGAGGTGGCTGTCCGCTAGGACCGCCCACGGCACTCCAGCCGACCCGACGTGCGATGACCCTTTGGAATTCGACGCGGGTATGCGGTCGGCGAATACCAGGCAGCTACCCGACCCCGAAGCCCCGAGCCGTGTCCGGCTCGGTCTGTGCGGACAAACCGACAGGAAGTGGCTTCGGGGTCGCTGCTTTTCCGGCCGGGGTTCAAATTCCTCTTCGGACACTTCAATTGCCCCGGCTGATCGACCTGAGCCGGTCGGCCGATTCGCCTCGGTGCTCACGCTTCGCGGCTTGGGTTACCCGTTGACCTTGGACCGGAGGCCGTCCAGCACCAGCTCGAGCCCCCGCTCGAAGTCCGCCGGACCCCCGGGCGCCCGGTCGATCGCTCCGGCGCTCGCGGCCTGCAGCGCCATCTGCTCCTCCACGGTGTGGCCGAAGACGAGGTGCAGGAGGGCTCGGGTGCCGACGTCGACCAGGTCGCCGGGCAGGCCGCCATCTCGCAATGCCTCCTGCAACTGGTTCGCTGGCTCGCCGGCGCCGAGGCCGAAGGTGTACGCCGTGACGACCACCTCGGCACCGTCCCGGTAGGCGAGCATCGCGTCCCGGAGCTCGCCGCAGACCTCGACCACGCGCCGGTCCCATTCCCGGGCCCGGTGCGGTCGCCGACCTCGGGTGAGGATCTCGTCGGCGACCGCCGCCAGCAGCGTCTGCTTGTTCGGCACGTGGTGGTAGAGAGCGCTCGGTTGCACGCCGAGCTCGGCGGCCAGCCGGCGCATCGTCAGCGACTCCAGCCCGTACTCGTCGAGCACCACGATCGCGCGATCCACGACGTCGCTCCGGTGATACCGCACGCAGACCCCTCCCGTTGACCGATCGACTCTCCCAGTCTAGCCTGAACGCTGTTCAGGTGAACAGTGTTCAGGTTGCTGCACCAGCCGACTCCGGGAGAAGCGATGACCGCCACCTTCCACCAGCTCGCCGATGCGATCCTCGCCGGGTCCCCGGCCACGCCCGAGGACGCCCTCGCGGTGCTGCGCGCCGACGACGCCGAGCTGATGTCCGTCGTCGCTGCCGCCGGCCGGCTGCGCCGCGCGCACTTCGGCAACACGGTGAAGGTGAACTACCTGGTGAACCTCAAGTCGGGCCTGTGCCCGGAGAACTGCAACTACTGCTCGCAGGCGCTGGGCTCCGACGCGCCCATCCTCAAGTACTCGTGGCTGTCCAAGGACGAGACCCTCAAGCAGGCCGGTGCCGGGCTCAAAGGCGGCGCCAGCCGCGTGTGCCTGGTCTCCTCCGGCCGCGGACCGTCCACTCGGGACATCGACAAGGTCACCGAGATGGTCGGGGCGCTCAAGGACGAGTATCCCGGCGTGGAGGTCTGTGCCTGCCTGGGTCTGCTCAAGGACGGCCAGGCGGAGCGCCTCAAGGACGCCGGCGTGGACGCCTACAACCACAACATCAACACCGCCGAGAGCAACCACGACAACATCGTCCAGACCCACACCTACGCGGACCGGGTGGACACCGTGGAGAAGGCGAAGGGTGCGGGGATCTCCCCCTGCTCCGGCCTGATCGCCGGCCTGGGTGAAACCGACGAACAACTCGTCGAGGCGCTGTTCGCGCTCAGCGAGCTGGGCTCCGACTCGATCCCGGTCAACTTCCTGATGCCGTTCGACGGCACCCCGTTCGAGAACACCTGGGAGCTCTCCCCCGCTCGCTGCGTGAAGATCCTGGCGATGGCGCGTTTCGTCTGCCCGGACAAGGAGATCCGGATCGCCGGCGGCCGTGAGATGCACCTGCGTTCGCTGCAGTCGATCGCGCTGCACGTAGCCAACTCGATCTTCCTCGGCGACTACCTGACTTCGGAAGGCCAGGAAGCCGAGGCGGACCTCGAGATGATCCGCGACAACGGCTTCGTCGTCCTGGGCTCCGAGGAGGACCTCGCGCAGCAGGCCGGGCGGCTGGAGCCGATCGATCCGGCGATCAGGCGCCGCGGGGCGGGCACCGACGTCGTCCCCAACGCCTGACATGACCCCGGAAGCTCTGCTCGCGTTCGACCGCGAGCACCTGTGGCACCCGTACACGTCGATGACCGACCCGACGCCGACGCACCTGGTCACCGGCGCCTCGGGCAGCCGGATCACCCTCGACGGCGTCGGTGAAGTGGTCGACGGGATGGCGTCGTGGTGGTCGGCCATCCACGGCTACCGGCACCCCGTGCTCGACGAGGCGGTGCGCCGCCAGCTCGGCCAGATGTCGCACGTGATGTTCGGCGGGCTCACCCATGAGCCGGCGGTCGAGCTGGCCCGGCGCCTGATCGACCTCACGCCCGCCGGGCTCGACCGCGTTTTCCTCGCCGACTCCGGATCGGTGAGCATCGAGGTGGCGATGAAGATGGCGCTGCAGCACCAGCGCGGTGCCGGCCGGCCGGAGCGGACCCGGTTCCTCACCGTCCGCGGCGGCTACCACGGCGACACCTTCGACTGCATGAGCGTGTGCGACCCCGACGGCGGCATGCACACCATGTGGTCCGGCGTGCTGCCGGAGCAGGTGTTCGGCGAACGTCCGCCCCGGCTCGACGGCGACGTCGACGCCTGGGCCGCGGGTTTTCGCGCGCTCGCGGCCGAGCACGCGGACCGGCTCGCCGGGCTGATCGTGGAGCCGCTCCTCCAGGGCGCCGGCGGCATGCACCCCTACCCCGCCGAATGCCTGACGGTCTTCCGCGAGGTCGCCGACGAGCATGGGCTGGTGCTGATCTTCGACGAGATCGCCACCGGATTCGGCCGCACCGGCACCCTCTTCGCCGCCGATGCAGCCGGCGTGATCCCGGACGTGTTGTGCGTCGGCAAGGCGCTCACCGGCGGCTACCTGTCGCTGGCCGCCGCGTTGTGCACGACGGAGGTCGCCCGTGGCCTGTCCGCCAGCGATTCCGGCGTTCTCATGCACGGCCCCACCTTCATGGGCAACCCGCTGGCCTGCGCGGTCGCCTCGGCCAGCCTGGACCTGCTGACCACCGGCGACTGGGCGGGAGACGTGCGGCGGATCAACACCGGCTTGCAGGCGCTGCACGAGATCGACGCCGTCGACGTGCGCATCCTCGGCGCGGTCGGCGTGGTCCAACTCGATCACGCCGTCGACGTGGTCAAAGCGACCGAAGCGGCGCTGGCCCAGGGCGTGTGGCTACGCCCGTTCCGCGACCTGATCTACACCATGCCGCCCTACGTGTGCACCGACGATGACGTCGCCACCATCTGCGCCGGGATCGCGGCCGCTGCGGAGGTCGGATGAGCGGCTGGGCAGAGTGGTTCGCCGATCAGCGGACCGCGCGCGAGGGCGCCGGCTTGCAGCGCACGCTGCGGCCGCGGGCGGCCGACGACGACGTCATCGACCTCGCCAACAACGACTACCTGGGGTTGAGCGGCCACCCCGAGGTGCGCCGGGCGGCCGCCGACGCCGCCCTCGCCTGGGGCGCTGGAGCGGGCGCCTCCCGGCTGGTGACCGGTACGACCACGCTGCACGCCGACCTGGAGCGCGAGCTCGCCGAGTTCACCGAGCGCGAGGCGGCGCTGGTCTTCTCCACCGGGTACCACGCCAACCTGTCCGCGGTGACCGTGCTGGCGGACAAGCGGTCGCTGATCGTCTCCGACGCGCACGTGCACGCCTCGCTGATCGACGCCGCGCGGCTGTCTCGTGCGGCGATCGAGGTGGTACCCCACAACGACGTCGCCGCGGTCCGGGCCGCGTTGGCCGGAGCCGGTGGCCGGCGAGCGATCGTGCTGACCGAGTCGATCTTCTCGGTGCTCGGCGACGCCGCCCCGCTCCCAGACCTGGCCGCGGCCTGCGCCGACCACGACGCGCTCCTCGTCGTCGACGAGGCGCACGGGCTCGGTGTGGTCGGTGACGGCGGCCGAGGGCTGGTGCACGCCGACGGCATGGCCGGCCACCCGCACGTGGTGATGACCGCGACGCTGTCGAAATCGCTCGGCGCGATGGGCGGAGCGGTGCTCGGCTCCGCTGCGCTGATCGACCACCTCACCAACCGGGCCCGCCCGTTCATCTTCGACACCGGGCTGGCACCGGCTCCCACCGCCGGCGCGTTGACCGCCCTCCGCCGGCTGCGCCGGCAACCCGATTTCCCGTCGCGAATCCACCAACGCGGCGGCGAGCTGGCCGACCGGCTCGGCGTGCCGCGGTCGGCAGGCGCCGTGCTCTCGGTGCCCATGCGATCGCCGCAGGTCGCCGTCGCCGCGCAGGCCGCTGCCCTCGCGGCCGGAGTCCGGGTGGGATGCTTCCGGCCGCCATCGGTGCCCGACGGGATCTCCCGGCTCCGGATCACCACCCACGTCGGCCTCGACGACGAACGCTGGGCGCACGCGGTCGACGTGCTGGCCCGCGTCATCGACGACCACGGGCGGCAGACATGATCATCATCGTCACCGGCACCGACACCGGTGTCGGCAAGACCGTGACCACCGCGGCGCTCGCGGTCCGCTACGGGCCGGGAACGATCGTCGTGAAACCCGCACAGACCGGTATCGGCACCGACGAGCCCGACATCTCCGTCGTGGAGCGCCTGACCGGTTGCGAGGTCGCCGAGTTCACCCGACTCGAAGACCCCCTCGCGCCGGACACGGCCGCCCGACGGCGCGGCATCGCGATCCCACCGATCAGCGAGCACACCGCCCGCATCCGCGAGCTCGCCCGGACCCACGACACCGTGATCGTCGAGGGCGCCGGCGGCCTCCTGGTCCGCCTCGACAACGACGGCGGCACCCTGTCGGACCTCGCCGCCGGACTCGCCCGGGATCACCTGGTGCAGGTGTACGTCGTGACCCGGGTCGGGCTCGGCACCCTCAACCACACCGAACTCACCGTCAACGCCCTGCGCTCGCGGAACCTGGAGCCGGCGGGACTGGTGCTCGGCGCGGTGCCGAAGACGCTCGGCCTGGCCGAGGAGTGCAACCTCGCCGAGCTACCCCGCGTCACGGGAGTGCCGATCGTGGCGGCCCTCCCCGACGGCGCCGGTGGTCTCGACCCGGAGCGTTTTCGGACGGAAGTCGACTCATGGCTCAGCGACTGCCCGTGAGACGGCAAGCCTCCGGCTCTTGCCGTGTACGCCTCGCTCCCCCAAGCTGATCTGCACGGTCAAGCGCGACGATGGATGGCTTTTGGGAACTTCCAACGATTGACAGTCCTATTAGGACTCTGGTCGGCGCGGCGCTGGGAGCGCCTGCCGTTCAGCCGCGTGGCGTTCCGGCGCGCGGTCACTTCGGCAGGCCGAGAGCCCGTTCGGCGATGATGTTGCGCTGGATCTGGTTGGTGCCGCGGGCGATCCGGCGTCCTCGGCTCTCCAGGAAGGCGCGCTGGAACTCGTCGACCCGGTAGCCGTCTCCGTCCGGCCGCACCAAGCCGCCGAGCCCTTGCAGGGACATCGCGGCGGCGCCGAGGTCGCAGTGCAGCTCCGACCAGTTGACCTTGTCGATCGCCAGCAGTTCCCGGGCGTGGTTCCCGGCGCGCAGTTCGTCGGCGACGCGGCGGCCGGTGAAGCGCATCAGCTCGACGCGGATCAGCAGCCGGGTGAGCTCGTCGCGCACCAGCGGGTCGGCCAGCCTGCCGAGGTCGCGCAGCCGCGCCACCAGGCGGTCGAACTCCGCGCGGTAACCGGGGTACTGCGTGATGACCTCGCCGGCCCGCTCGGCGCCGAGCGTGGTCATCGCGACGCGCCAGCCGTTGCCGAGGCCGCCGATCACGTTGGACAGCGGGGCGCGGGCCCCGTCGATGAACTCCTCGCAGTAGCCCTCCCCGCCGGCCATCTGCCGGATCGGGCGGACTTCGATGCCGTTGCCGGACATCGGCACGAGCACGTACGTCAGGCCGCGGTGCCGCTCGGCGTCCGGATCCGTGCGGCAGAGCAGGAACATCATGTTCGCCTCGGTCGCGCCGGACGTCCAGATCTTGTGCCCGTGGACGACCAGTTCGTCGCCGTCGACGACGCCCGTGGTGCGCAGGCTCGCGAGGTCCGATCCGGCGCCGGGCTCGGAGAATCCCTGGCAGTACACGTCCTCGCCGGACAGGATGCGGGGCAGGAAGCGGCGTTTTTGCTCCTCCGTGCCGTGCGCGAGCAATGCCGGCGCGACGAGCGACTCGCCCATGCCCAGGTGCGGGCGGCGGACTCCGGCGCGAGCGAATTCTTCCCCGACCGCAAGGCATTCCAGCTCGCCCAGGGCGCGCCCGCCGTACTCCTGCGGCCAGGACAGGCACAGCCAGCGGCCCTCGCGCAGCAGGTCCAGCCAGCGGGCCTCGCGTTCGCCGGTGCGGTGGTCGTGCGGCGGGTGGGCGCCGACCGTGTGCATCGCCTCGGCCCGGTGGGCGGCGATCCAGTGGCGCACTTCCGCGCGCAGTTCGTCTTCCCGGGTTCCGGTCATGCCGATGCTCCTCACAGTCCTGCCAGGTCCGCCAGCCTCGCGCGGTGCCGAGCCGGGTCGCCGAACAGCAGCTCGCTGGTCTTCGCTCGCTTGAAGTGCAGGTGGGCGTCGTGTTCCCAGCTGTAGCCGAGTCCGCCGTGGATCTGGACGGTGGCGCTCGCGGCGTCCGTGTACACCTCGGCGCAGTGCGCTTTGACCAGGCTTGCGAGCATCGGGGCTTCCGGTGAGTCGCCGGCCGCCGCGTGGGCGGCGTAGTACACGGCCGACCGGGCGGGTTCGATGGCCCGCAGCATGTCCGCGCACATGTGCTTGACCGCCTGGAACGATCCGATCGGACGGCCGAACTGCTCGCGCGTCCGCGCGTGCGCGACGCTGAGCTCCAGGCATCGCGCCGCACCGCCCACCTGTTCGGCGGCCAGGGCGATGGCGGCCACGTCCAGCACCCGCGCGATCCGCGGCTGGGCGTCCGGCGCGCAGAGCACCCGGGTCGCGGCCGCCTCGAAGACGACCGTCGCCATCGGGCGGGTCAGGTCGATCATGTCGAGCCGTCGGCGCGTCACGCCCGGCGTCGCCGGGTCGACGGCGAAAAGCGCGTTGCCGTCAGGGGTTCTCGCGACGACCAGCAAGAGGTCGGCGACGTGCCCGTCCAGCACGAACTCCGCGGTGCCGTGCAACGTCCAACCGGCCGCGGAGGATTCCGCACGCACATCGGGGGCGTGCAGCACGGGAACGGTGATGGACGTGCCGGAAGCCAGCGCGCGCAACGGTTCCGCCGCTGGCCCGGGATCGGCCACTGTGGACAGCGTCCAGGCCGCGAGCGCGGTGGACAGCAGCGGCACGCCGACCGGTGCACGTCCGGCGCATTCCATGATCAGCGCGAGCTCCGGAAGGCCCAGGCCGGTACCGCCGTGCTCCTCGGCGACGAGCGCGCCGCCGAGACCGAGTTCGGTGTTCATCCGCCGCCAGAGTTCGAGGTCGATGCCGTCGCGGGTCTCCATGACCTCGCGGACACGCCGCGGTTCCACCTCGGCATCCAGGAAGTCGCGCAGCGCGGCGACCAGGTCTTCCTGCTCGGGGGTCAGCGCCAGGCTCATGGACCTCCTCACCGCGTCGGGTCCGCGGCGACCCGCAGCAGCGCACCCGGGTCGCCCGAGGCCAGTTCAAGGGCGCGGACCAGCCGTTTCGTTTCCGCGACACCGGAACGCGGGTACGCCGCGAGCCGCTTGGCCAGGTCGAGCGCGTCCGCCACCACGGCGTCGTCGGCCGCGCAGGCGTGGGCGATGCCCAGCCGGTGCAGCTCCGCGCCGTCCGCGCGGCGTCCGGTCAGCGTCAGGTCCAAGGCGCGCGCCGATCCGTACCGGGCGCACAGCCAGGCGATGTTGATGCGCGCGACCATGTTCCGCTGCACCTCGGCGATCTGCAGGAACGCGCCTCGGCCGGCGATCAGCAGGTCCGCGGACAACGCCAGCGCGGCACCGGCGTTGACCGCCGCGCCTTCCAGCGCGGCGACCACCGGCTTGTCCGCGGCGGCGAGCAGCCCGTGCAGCGCCGACCACTCCGCGTGGAAACGCCGCAACCACTCGGGATCCAGTGCTTCGCCGTCCACCGCCCCGGAGTCGCGCAGATCGATGCCGGAGCAGAAGCTGCCGCCGGCTCCGCGCAGCAGCAACGCCCCCACACCGTCCTCGGCCAGCGCCTCCGTCACCGCTGCGGCGAGGCGCCGGACCGAGTCCGCGGTCAAGGCGTTGCGCCGTCGCGGCCGGTTCAGCGTGATCACGGATACGCCGGCGTCGTGCTCGACGAGCACCGGATCGGTCGGTTCGTGCACCGCGCACCTCCTTTGCGGGTCCATCAGACGGCGCGGCGGGACCGCGGTCAAAGACGAAGGCCCGGTGGCGCCCATCGGAGAGGCCTATGTCCGCTGGTCCTCGGGTCTTATGTTGGGGACGCCGGTCATCGGAGGGAGCGGGGCGTGGATCTTCGGCAGTTGGAGTACTTCCTCGCGGTCGCCGAGCACGGCGGTGTGACGCGGGCGGCGCGGGCACTGCGTCTGGCCCAGCCGTCGCTGTCCGATGTGGTCCGCGGCCTGGAGCGGGAGCTCGGGACCCCGCTGTTCCACCGGGTCGGAGGCGGTGTCGTGCTGACCGCGGCGGGCGAAGCGCTGCTCGGCCCGGCCCGCCGGGCGTTGCGCGACCGCGCGGCGGCGCGCGCCGTGCTCGACGACCTGGTCGGGCTCTCCAGCGGCCGGTTGGAGATCCTCGCGTGGTCGGTGGTGTCCACGTATCCGCTGGCCGAGCTGGTCGCGGCGTTCCGGCGGCGGCACCCGCAGATCACCGTGCACATCACCGACCTGCGCGACGAGGACGACGTGGCCGCCCTGGTGCGCGACGGGCACTACGAGATCGCGGTGGCCTACCCGGCGGTGCCCGACGGCGGCGGCCTGCGGGTGCACCGGCTCGGCACCCACGAGATGCACCTGGTGCTGCCCGCCGAGATGGGCGCCGACTGGCCCGATCCGGTGCCGGTCGGCCTGCTGGCCGACCTGCCGATGGTCAGCGTGCCGCGCAAGTCGACCATGCGCGGCCGCATCGAACACGTGCTGGCGGGGGCGAACGCGCGCGGCCGCGAGGCAGCCGTCACCGAGCACCGGGACGCCCTGATCCCGCTGGTGCTGGCCGGTGTGGGGGCGGCGTTCGTGTCCTCGGCGCGCGCCCGCCGGGCGGCCGCGCTCGGCCTCAACGTCCGGCGCCTGGACCCGCCGATCCACCGCACCTACCGGCTGCTGCACCGCGCCGACGGCCTGTCCCCGGCCGGGCGGGCGTTCGTCGACCTGGCGCTGGCGTGGGCCAGGTCCGGGGACGCCGGGCAGGAGGCGTGATGGACGTCCGGCACCTGGAGTACTTCCTGGCCGTGGTGGACCACGACGGCGTCACCCGGGCCGCCGCCGCGCTCTACATCTCACAGCCGTCGCTGTCGCAAGCGCTCCGCGCGTTCGAGCGATCCGCCGGCGTGACGCTCTTCCACCGGGATGGACGCGGCGTCTCGCTCACCGCCGAAGGCCGGGCGCTGGTCGAACCGGCCCGGCGCATCCTCGCCGACGTCGCGGCCGCGCGGAACGCGGTCGGCGAGGTCACCCGGCTCGCGGTGGGCCGGTTGGACATCGTCACCGACGCGACGCTGGCCGTGGACCCGCTGGCGTCGATCACCGGACGGCTGCACCGCCGCCACCCGGGTGTGAAGGTCAACGCCATCGGGCCGGACAACGGCGACGTCGCGGACGCGGTGCGCCGGGGCTCGTGCGAACTCGGGCTGACCGACCTGCCGATCAAGAACACCTCGCTGCGGGCGCACCCACTCGGCACGCAGGAACTTCACCTGGTCCTGCCGCCGGACGCGTCGCCCGGCCCGGACCCGGTGCGGCTGGACGCGCTCGGCGACACGCCGCTGCTGTTGCCGCCGGATGGATTCACCATCCGGGACGTGATCGACGCGGCGTTCGAGTCCGCCGGGGTGGCGCCGCGGGTCGCCGTGCAGTGCGGCCACCTGGAAGCGCTGGCGAACATGGTGCTCGAGGGCGCGGGAGTGGCGTTCTTCCCCGCTGCGCTGGCCGAGGCGTGGGGGCGCGCGGGAGCCATCGTGCGGGTGCCCCGCCCGGCGCCGGTCCGCACGATCGGGATCGTGCACCGGCAGGGGCCGCTGTCGCCGGCCGCCGCGGCGTTCCTCGACGCCGCCGACGTCGGCGCGGACCTGCGGTCATAGGGGTTCCCGATCGGGCTCACCGGGGTCACGTCTTTGACCGTGACGTGCGGCACGGCGTTGCATGTGGCCGAAACGCGCCTGACGCAGGCGTCGGTGTCCACACAGGAGCGTGCCGATGACGGGCAAGGACGACCTCGCCGTGGCGGAACCGCGCACGGCCGGAAGCGAGCCGACCGGGTACGCCTGGCTCATCACGGCGATGCTCGTGCTGCTCATGCTGATCAACTGGGGCGACAAGGCGGTGCTCGGCCTGGCCGCGGTGCCGATCACCGAGGAGTTCGGCCTCTCCCACACCGAGTACGGGTTCCTGTCCAGCGCGTTCTTCTTCCTGTTCAGCATTTCCTCGGCGGCCGTCGGGATGCTCGCGGTGAAGGTCCGCACCCGCTGGATCCTGCTGGTGATGGCGTTGGTGTGGTCGTTTTGCCAGATCCCGGTCCTGGTCGGCATGGGCGCGGCCGGGCTGCTGTTCAGCCGCATCGCGCTCGGCGCGGCCGAAGGCCCGACGTCGTCGCTCACCGTGCACACCGCGCACGACTGGTTCCCGCCGAGCCGTCGCGGGGCGCCGACCGCGCTGACCCAGATCGGCGGCGCCCTGGGGCTCGCCGTCGCCGCGCCCACGCTGACCGCGCTCATCGTGCACTTCGGGTGGAAATCGGCGTTCCTGGCGCTGGCCGTCAGCGGTCTCGTGTGGGCCGTGGTGTGGGTGCTGGTCGCCAAGGACGGCCCGTACAGCGCGGCCAGGTCGGATGAGCCCGCGAAACCGGCGGGTGGCCCGGCGGCCTGGCGGGTGTTCCTCCGGCCGACCTGGTGGGGCGGGTTCCTGTTCGCCTTCGCCGCCTACTGGGCGTTGTCGCTGATCTCCGCCTGGCTGCCCACCTACCTGGAGAAGGACGCGGGCTTCGCGGCTGGCGCCGTCGGCGCTCTGCTGATCGTGCCACCGCTGATCGGGGCGGCGGCGCAGCTCGGGGCCACGGTGCTCAGCGACCGCCTGGTGCGGCGCGGCGTTGCGCACCGGTACGCGCGCGGATGGTTGCTCGGCGGGATCGGCGTGTTCTCCGGTGCTTGCGTGCTCGCGTTCCCGCACGTCGAGACACCGTGGCTGAGCATCGCCCTGCTGTCGGTCGGGCTGGGCGCGCCCGGCGCGGCCTTCCCGCTCGGGCAGCTCACCACCGCCGAGATCACGCCGGTGCGCAAGCGTTCGGCCGTGCTCGGCTGGACGGTCGGGCTGGTGACGCTGGCCGGGCTCGTCGCGCCCGCCGTCACCGGCCGGATGGTGGACGCCGCGGCCACCGCGCACCAGGGATACCTCAACGTCTGGACGCTCGTCGGCGTGCTGCTCATCGCCGGAGCCGTGATCGCCATGTTCACCGTCGACCCACTGCGCGACGCCCGCGCCCTGGGCACCGCCTGAATCCGGAAGGGACCACACGATGCCTCGCACCGATCTCGATCCGCTGTTCATACCCGGGCGGATCGGCATCGCCGGCCTGTCCAACCGGGAGAACACCTGGGGCCGAATGGTGTCGCGCAACCTGCGCGAAGGTGGCTTCTCCGGCGAGATCGTCGCGGTCGCACCGCGCTCGGCAACCGACGTCCCGTCCGTCGCGGACCTCGCCGAACTCGACGAACCCCTCGACCTGCTGCTGATCACGCTGCCTGCGGCCGCGGTGCCCGGCGTGGTGGCCCGAGCCCGGGAGACCGGGAACGCGCGGTCAGTGCTGGTGTTCTCCGCCGGTTTCAGCGAATCCGGCCCGGCGGGCGCGGAACTGGAGCGGCAGCTGGTCGCCGCCGCCGGCGGACTCCCGCTGGTCGGCCCGAACTGCGTGGGCCTGCTCAGCCGCCCCGGGGACGCGGTGGCCACGGTCAGCGCCTACGTGGCGCGCGAGCACCCGCCCGCCGGGCCGGTGGCGATCGTCAGCCAGAGCGGTGCGCTCGGCTTCGTCATGGCCACGTTGCTCGAACGGCACGGCGTCGCGATCAGCTCGTACGTCAGCGTCGGCAACGAAGCCTGCCTCGGCATCGGGGAGATCGGTGCGCACCTGGTCGAACGGCCGGACGTTTCCACGGTCGGCCTGTACATCGAATCCGTGCGCGATCCGGCCGCGCTGCGGGCGCTCGGGGCGCGGGCCACCGAACTGGGCAAACGGGTCGTCGCGTTGAAGGCGGGCACCAGCGCCGCGGGGCAACGCGCCACCCTCTCGCACACCGCCGCCGTCGCCGGGGACGCGCTGCTGTTCCGCGGCCTGTGCGACGACGCCGGAATCATCACCGCCGAATCCGACGAGGCGTTCGCCGACCTGCTGCACGCGGCCCAGTCCGACGCGCGGCTGCCGCCGCGCCCGCGCATCGCGATCGTCACGATGACCGGCGGAGGAGGCGCGATCCTGGCCGATCGGCTCAGCGCGCACGGTGTCGCCGTGCCGCAGCTGTCGCAGCGGACCCGGGAGCGGATCGACGCGCTCGGGCTGACCTCCATCGCCTCGTCGGCGAATCCCATCGATCTGGGCGGGGGCTTCCAGGGCGACGCGCACCGGTTCGGCGACCTGTTCGCGCTGCTGGACGACGATCCCGATGTCGACGGCATCGTCGGCATGTTCACCTTCGGCGACCGCAACAGCGACTGGTACCGCGAGCTGGCCGAGGGCCTATCGAAGCTGCGCACGCCCGCCTGGATGATCTGGGCCGCCGGCACCGCCGCCGCTCGGGCGGGCACCCCGCCGGGCACCGTGTTCGACACCATCGAGAGCTTCGTCCGCGGCCTGCCCGCCGTCCGCACGACCGGCGGAACCGGGCCGGCCGACCGGGCCGCCGCGCCCGCGGAGGCGGTCCGGGCGGTGCGCGAGCCGGTCTGGGCCGAGCCCGGCGACCGGGTGCTCAGCGAGGTGGACGCGCGGGAGGTCGTGCGAGCCCTCGGCGTGGCTTGCGCCCCGACGGCCGTGGCCACCGAGGAGTCCGAAGTGGACGAATTGGTCGCCGGGCTGCCCGCATCGCCCGGCTACGTGGTCAAGGTGGACAGTCCGGAGGTGGCGCACCGCGCCAAGCTGGGGCTGGTCCGGCTCGGCGTGCCCGCCGAGGAAGTCCCCGAGGCGGCCCGCTCGCTGTTCGCCGCGGCGCGCGGTCACGGCGTGACCCGCTGCCGGATCATCGTCCAGCCGCAGCTGGAGCACCGGGGCGAGATCGTCGTCGGCGGAATCCGCGACCCGCAGTACGGTCCCGCGCTGCTCGTGGGCGCGGGCGGCGCGCGGGTGGAAGCGGCGGACGCGCAGCGCTACGGCGTTCCGGTGCCCGCGCGGGCGGAAACCCTGGCGCGCGCCGCCGCCGAAGTCGCCGCCCGATACGGCCCCCTCGACACCGACGCCCTGACCGCGCTGCTGCTCGGGGCCGGCCGGCTGCTCGCATCGTGCCCGGAAATCACCGAACTGGACATCAACCCGCTGCTGATCCGCCCGGGCGGCGAGCTCGTCGCGGTCGACGCGCTAATCGTCCGGGAAACACCCACAGGAGTCCGAAATGGACAGTAAGAGCCTCCCCGCAGGCGAGAAGATCTCCCGGCTCGTCGACGTCGAACACCCCGTGTTCGGCTTCAGCCACAGCACCGATGTGGTCGCCGCCGTGTGCGCCGGCGGAGGGCTCGGTGTGTGGGGCGCGACGCGGTCGACGCCGGAGGAGATCGAAGCCGGGCTGGCCGACATCCGCGACCGCGTCGGCGACCGCCCGTTCGGCGTCGACCTCGTCCTACCCAAGGGCATGCCGGATCGCGACGACCGGGCGGCGATCGAGGCGGAAATCCCGGACGGACACCGGGAATTCGTCGCCGACCTGCGCTCCCGCCACGCCGTCCCGGACGACGGACAGCCCGGCATGCGGTCCCGGTTCGTACGCTCCGAGGAGACCGCGCGGCGGCAGATCGACGCCGTGCTGAACAGCGACGTCGACGTGTTCGCCCTGGGCATCGGCAGCCCGCCGGAGGTCATCGCGGCCGCGAAGCGGCGCGGCAAGCGCGTGGTGTCGCTGGTCGGCGCGCCCCGTCACGCGCAGGCAGCGCTGCGGCAAGGCGCGGACATCCTGGTCGCGCAGGGCTACGACGCGGGCGCGCACACCGGCACGATCGGCACGTTCTCGCTGGTGCCCAAGATCGTCGAGCTGGCCGGCGACGTTCCGGTGCTGGCCGCGGGCGGGGTCGCCACCGGCCGGCACGTCGCGGCGGCGCTGGCGCTGGGCGCGGCCGGTGTCTGGCTCGGCACCGCGTGGCTGGTCACCCGGGAGGCCGGGACGGACCCCGCGCTCCTGCGGAAACTGCTCGACGCGGGGATCGAGGACACCGTCATCTCCCGCGCGGACAGCGGAAAGACGCTGCGCCAGATCCGCACGGCGTGGAGCGACGAGTGGGCACGTCCCGACGCGCCGGCCCCGCTTCGCATGCCCTACCAGGACGTCCTCGTCGGCGACCTGCTCGGCGCGGTCGACCGGCACCGCGTCGAACCGCTGATGCACAGCCCCGCCGGCCAGTCCATCGGCTACTACGACCAGCCCACCACGGTCGCGGAGGTGCTGGCGAACCTGGTCGACGAGGCCGGGAACGTCCTGTCCGGACTCCGCTGACACCACCGCGCCGAACGTGAAAAGCGGGAGCGGTCAGTGCCCGCTCCCGCTTTTCGCTTCCGTTGTTCAGTTCTTTTCGTCGAGTGCTGTGGTGGTGTCCACGCGCTTGCGGACGGCGAACCAGCCGATCACCAGCACCACGACCAGCACCGGCACGCACAGCAACGTCAACCGCCCGGCCGGGACGTCGAACCACATCAGCACCACCACCGACGCCAGGAACACCAAGGTGACGATCTGCGTCACCGGCGAACCCGGCAGCCGGTAGGACGGCCGCTCCACCGCACCCGACTTCGCCTTGCGCACGAACAACAGGTGACACAGCACGATCATGGACCAGGTGGAGATGATCGCGACCGCGGCGAAGTTCAGCACGATCTCGAACGCATCCCCGGGCACCACGATGTTGAGGCCGACACCGAGCACGCACACCGCGCCGGTGAGCAGGATACCGCCGTAGGGCACCTGGCTGCGGTTCATCAGGCCGGTGAACTTCGGCGCCGACCCGGCCGCCGACATCGACCGCAGGATCCGGCCGGTGGAGTACAGCCCCGAGTTCAGGCTGGACATCGCCGCCGTGAGCACCACCAGGTTCATCACGTCACCGGCCCACGGAACGCCGATACTGGACAACACCGTGACAAAGGGGCTCTCACCCTTCTGGTAAGAGCTGAAGGGCAGCAGCATCGACAGCAGCACGACCGAACCGACGTAGAAGATCCCGATCCGCCACATGATCGAGTTGATCGCCTTCGGCATGATCTTCGCGGGGTTCTCCGTCTCACCCGCCGCGACACCGACCAGCTCGACGGCCGAGTAGGCGAACACGATGCCCTGCACCACCAGCACCAGCGGGATCAGGCCGTTCGGCAGGATCCCACCGTGATCGGCGATCAGGCTGAAGCCCGGCTGATGCCCCGCGATCGGGTCACCCAGCACCAGCAGCACGATCGCCACACCCATGAACAGCACCAACGCGCCGACCTTGATGATGGCGAACCAGAACTCCATCTCACCGAAGACCTTCACCGACACCAGATTCAGCGTCAGCACCACCGCCAACGCGATCAACGCCAGCACCCACTGCGGCACCGGGCTGAACAACGACCAGTAATGCGCGTACAACGCGATCGCGGTGATGTCGGCGATACCGGTGGTCGCCCAGTTCACGAAGTACATCCAGCCCGCGACATAAGCGCCCTTCTCGCC
>NZ_JBFAKG010000090.1:0-40403 GCF_040655595.1 Saccharopolyspora sp. NPDC050389 | reverse complement strand
GCTGCTCCACGGTCAACGAGCTGGTCCTCAACATGCGACTGCTCCCCGAAGGTCGAAGCTGAATTTCTCAGTCCAACTTCCGGGGAGCAGTTCACAACTCGCTTGGTGAGAGGCGCCCTTCACGCGTTCGACCGGGTGATGGCGATGGCGGAGACGACGAGGCCGTCGCGGACCAGCCAGCGGCCGGTGAACGTCGTCAGCGGGCGGCCCGCCAGTTCCGCGCCTTCCTTGCGGAGGTGCGCGGTGAACGTTCCGGTGCCGAACTCCAGCCGGGCGTCTTCGAACCCGAGCCAGCTGCCGGTGATCGGGTACCACGCCTTGTAGACGGTTTCCTTGCAGCTGAACAGGATCCGGTCCCAATGCGTGTCGGGCCGCGCCGCCGACAGCCGGGTCAGGTCGGCGCGTTCCGATTCCAGCGACACGACGTTCAGCACGCCGTCGGGCAGCGGGGCGTGCGGCTCGGCATCGATGCCGACGGTGTGCACCTGCTCGGCGCGCGCCGCGACGGCGGCCCGGTAGCCGGCGCAGTGCGTGATGCTGCCGATGATCCCGGTCGGCCACTGCGGCGCTCCGCGCTCGCCGCGCAGCAGGGGAGCGGGCGGCACGCCGAGCCGGCTCAGCGCCTGGTGCGCGCACCACCGCCCGGTCGTGAACTCCCGGCGGCGCTTGTCCCGTGCGCGCGCGATCAGCGCTTCCTCTTCGGGGAACAGGACCGCTTCCGGTGGATCGGCGAAGGCTTCGGCGGAGCTGACCTCGGCGGGCAGCAGTTCCTCGATCACGAACGGCCTCCAGGACGCCGCGGCGCGGCGAGCCCGCCGCCCGCTCGCATCGCGGTGACAGGTTGGCCCGACTCGCTCGAAAGTTCCGGCTGCACCGGTCCACGGTAGCGCCGGGCGAACAGCGCGGAACATTCGCTCCAGCCGCCCCGGGTTGTCGTCGCCGAGTGAAAGGCGCCGCTCGCTCTTTCAGGGCTCGCGCCGGAACGCCCTTTGCTCGGCGGCCGTCCGGGTGGAGCCGATCACAATCCCAATCTGTGGAGTTGGGTTTACACGGTCTGGGTGTCCGGTTACGGTCGTGGGCATGATCCGGACAGCGGCCCTGACGACACGAGGTTACGTGGACTTCGTGCGCGTGTCCTCCGCACTCTGTTGCCGGTAACGGTCTTCTCCGCTGCTTCACGCGCGTCATAGCGCGACCACCTACAGCTCCGCCGGAGCTCCCCCGCACAGCGTCTCCGCTGGTCAACACCCGTGCGTGTTTTTTGTCGCCATAGCAGCAAAAAGTACGCACGGCACTTGAGCAGCGGAACCGGGGCTCCGGTGATCCTCCAGCGCGGCCCATCCGTCGTGGCCGCGCTGCGCCCTCATGCCCTCCGGAGAGTGCAGATGACTGTATCCACCGAACGCGCGCCCACTGGCGCACCGACCGGCCGAGATCCGATTCCCGTCACGACCGTGCAAACCCGCGCCGCGCGGCGCGAAAACCGCGTTCCCCGTTGGCTTTTCAAGCTGATCAGCCCGATCGCGCTGGTGGCGCTCTGGCAGGCCCTCAGCAGCACCGGCGTGCTCAGCGACGACACCCTCGCTTCGCCCGCGACGGTCGCCGGGACCGCCGTGGAGCTGTGGGACGAAGGGCGACTGCAGGAGGCGATCGCCGCCTCGATGCAACGCGTCGGCGCCGGCCTGGTGATCGGCGTCGTCGTCGCGATCGTGCTGGCGACGCTCTCCGGCCTGTTCCGCCGCGGCGAGGACCTCATCGACGCGCCGATGCAGATGCTGCGAACGGTGCCGGTGATCGGCCTCATCCCGCTGCTGATCATCTGGTTCGGCATCGGCGAGCAGCCCAAGATCGTGCTGATCGCGCTGGCCGTGACCTTCCCGCTGTACATGAACATCTACGGCGGCATCCGCAACGTCGACGCGGGCCTGGTGGAGGCGGCCAAGACGCTCGGGCTCGGCTGGTTCGCCCAGGTGCGGCACATCATCCTGCCCGCCGCGATGCCCAACGCCCTGGTGGGGCTGCGGTATTCGCTGGGTTCGGCGTGGCTGGCGCTGGTCTTCGGCGAGACGATCAACGCCACCGCGGGCATCGGCTACGAGATGAACATGGCCCGCGAGTTCTTCCAGACCGACGTGATCGTGGTCTGCCTGGTGCTGTACGCACTGCTCGGCCTCGTCGCCGACTTCATCGTCCGACTGCTGGAAAGGACCGTGCTGGCATGGCGACCGGCGTTCAGCGGAGCGTAGTGAAACCCGCGTCGGTGCGCGGCCTGAGCCGCCGCTTCGGCGACCGCACCGTGCTCGACGACCTCGACCTGGAGATCGAGCCCGGCCAGTTCGTGGCGCTGCTCGGCCCGAGCGGCTGCGGCAAGAGCACGCTGCTGCGGATCCTGGCCGACCTCGACCGCGAGGTGACCGGCGAGGTTGAGGTGGCCGTGCGGCGCGCGGTGGCGTTCCAGGCGCCGCGGCTGATGCCGTGGAAACGCGTGTGGCGCAACGTGATCCTCGGCCTGCCGGGCAGCCCGGACAAGAAGCGGGCGGTGGCCGCGCTGGAGGAGGTCGGCCTCGGTCACCGCGTGGACGTGTGGCCGAAGGTGCTCTCCGGCGGCGAGGCGCAGCGGGCGTCACTGGCGCGTGCTCTGGTGCGCGAACCGGACCTGTTGCTGCTGGACGAGCCGTTCTCGGCGCTGGACGCGCTGACCCGGATCAAGGCCCAGGAGCTGGTCGGCGAGCTGTGGCAGCGGCACGGGTGCGCGATCTTGCTCGTCACGCACGACGTTGAAGAGGCGCTGCTGCTGGCCGACCGGGTGCTGGTGATGCGCGACGGCCGCATCGGCTACGACCAGGTGCTGGACCTGGACCGCCCGCGCGATGTCACCGATCCGGCCTTCCTGGCGCTGCGCGCGGAACTGCTGTCCTGGCTGGGCGTCGGGACCGGAGAGGAGAGTTCGTCATGACCGTCGAGTTCATCGGGATGATCGGGGCGCAGCACGTCTCGGAGATCCACGCCGCCGAGGGACCGGCGGTCAATCCGGCCTTCCTGCGCAAGTTCGCCCAGGCTCACGAGGCGGCCGGGTTCGACCGGGTGCTGATCGGCTACGGGTCGAGCAGCCCGGAGAACACCCAGCTCGCCGCCTACGCCGCCGCGCACACCGAGCGGCTGGGATTCCTGATCGCGCACCGCCCGGGCTTCGTGGCCCCGACGCTGGCGGCCCGCACCTTCGCCACCGCCGACCACCTCACCGGCGGCCGGATCGCGGTGCACGTCATCACCGGCGGAAACGACGCGGACCAGCGCCGCGACGGCGACTACCTGGGCAAGGACGAGCGCTACGCGCGCACCGACGAGTACCTGGAAGTCCTCCGCCGGGTGTGGGCCGCCGACGAACCGGTGAGCCACGAGGGCGCGCACTACCGCTTCGAGGACTACAACGCGGCCGTCCGCCCGGTGCGGCAGTCCGGGATTCCGCTGTACTTCGGCGGTTCCTCGGAGGCGGCCCTGCGGGTCGGCAGCAAGCACGCCGACGTCTTCGCGATGTGGGGCGAGCCGCTGGCGCAGACCGCCGAGCAGATCGCCGCGGTCCGGAAGGCCGCCGCCGAGGCAGGACGGGCGGAACCGCCGCGGATCAGCGTGTCGTTCCGGCCGATCCTGGGCGCGACCGAGGAGCAGGCGTGGGAGCGGGCGCACCGCATCCTCGACCGGATCAACTCGGCGCGCGGCGGGCTGGCGTCGTTCACCGGCCCGAAGACGCTGAATCCCGGGCAGCGGGTCGCCAACGTCGGCTCACAGCGACTCCTCGCCGCGGCCGAGGCGGGGGAGCTGCACGATCGTGCACTGTGGACACCCACGGCGGCTGCCACCAACGCGGCGGGAAACTCCACCGCGCTGGTGGGAACCCCGGAGACGGTGGCGGCGGCGCTGCTGGACTACGTCGACATCGGCGTCACGACGCTGCTGATCCGCGGCTACGACCCGTTCGACGACGCGGTCGACTACGGCCGCGAACTGATCCCGCTGGTACGCCAGGAAATCGCCCGCCGCGCCGCGGCCTGACAGGCGTGCTGAACGCCGATTTCGCGCGAAATCGTCATCGGGCAGCGCGCAGAGACACCAGGAGGAGAAGGCCATGACCACCGTAGCAGCCGGGCGATCCGAGTTCGCCCGATCGCTTTCCCCACGGCAGAACAGCTTCCCGGCCCGCCCGGTCTTCGACGACGTCGAGGACGAACGCCGGTTCCGCAAGCAGCGGCTCGCCGCGGCGCTGCGGATCTTCGGCAAGCTCGGCTACAACGAGGGCGCCGCCGGGCACATCACGGTCCGTGACCCGGAGCTGCCGGACCACTTCTGGGTCAACCCGCTCGGCCGGGCCTTCAGCCGAATCAAGGCCTCCGAGCTGCTGCTGGTCAACCACGACGGCGAGATCGTGCACGGCGACCACCCGGTCAACCAGGCCGCGTTCGCCATCCACTCGCAGATCCACCAGGCCCGCCCGGACGTCGACGCGGCCGCGCACAGCCACTCCATCTGGGGCAAGGCGCTGGCCGCGCTGGGCACCGAACTGCTGCCCATCTCGCAGGACAGCGCCCAGTTCTATGAGGACAACGTGATCGTCCCGGACTTCTCCGGGCTCGTGCTGGACCTGGAGGAGGGCCGCCGGATCGCCTCGACGCTCGGGCACCGCAGGCTGGCGATCCTGGCCAACCACGGGCTGTTGACCGTCGGCCGCAGCCTGGAGGAGGCGGTGTCGCTCTACGTGGCCGCCGAGCGGAACTCGAAGGTGCAGGTCGTCGCCCAGGCGGCCGGGCAGCTGCAGCTCATCCCGCACGAGATCGCGCAGCACACGAGGCAGCAGTACCAGCAGCACCGCGACCCGGGCTGGGTGACCTTCGCCCCGCTCTTCGAGGAGATCGTGCATGAGCAGCCGGATCTGCTTGACTGAGACTGGAGACAACACAGTGCGTACGACCAGAATCCTGGTGGCGGCGCTGGCCGCGGTGCTTCTCGCCGTGGCCGGCTGCTCCGGGGGCGACTCGCCGAAGTCGCTGTCCGACGTGACCCTGGTGCTCGGCGACCAGGCCGGCGGGCTGCGGGCCAGGGTGGAAGCGTCCGGGGCGTTCAAGGACGCCCCGTACAAGATCCGCTGGGCCAATTTTCAAGGCGCGGCACCGCTTTTCGAAGCCATGCGTTCCGGCGACGTGGACACCGCGACCGCCGCGGACGCGCCCACCGTGCAGGCCATCGCCGGTGGTGTGCCGGCGCGGCCGGCCGTGGCGACCGCGGCGTCCCCGTCATCGACGGCGATCATCGTGCCGCCGGGATCGCCGATCCGCAGCGTGGCCGACCTGCGCGGCAAGCACCTCGTGGTGTCCACCGCGCCGGGCAGCGTCTCGCATTACACCGCGCTCGGTGCGCTGGAGGAGGCTGGGCTGACGCAGCAGGACGTGCAGATCACCTTCAGCCTGCCGACCGACGCGCAGGCCGGTTTCAGCGCCGGGCACATCGACGCCTGGGCGACCTTCGACCCGTACCTGTCGATCGCGGAGAACGCCGGGGCCCGGGTGATCCGCGACGGCGAAGGCATCAACGGCCGCAACGGCATCCTGTCGGTGTCCACCGCGTCCGCTGCCGACCCGCTCAAGCGCGAGGCGCTGGCCGACGCGATGCGGCGGTTCGAGGCGGCGTGGCGGTGGAGCGACCAGAACCCCGAGGAGTACCAGCGCGTCTACGAGAAGCTGACGTCGCTGGAGCCGCCGGTGGCGCGGAAGATCCTGACCCGGACCAAGCAGGAGGTACGGCCGTTGACCGATGATGTGGTCGCCGACCTGCAAGCCGTGGCGGATCGGTACCTCCAGGCGGGAGTGCTGCGCGAGCCGGTGGACGTGGCGAAGGCCTGCGAGCGGGACCTGTACCCCGGCAAGTGAACGGAGCTGAGATGACCCGGACTTGGGCCCCGGAAGGGCCTTGCCGCGGCACCGTGGTGGTGCTGCCGGGCCGAGGTGAGAACCCGGCCGTCTACCAGCGCTTCGGCCGCAGGTTGTCCGCAGACGGCTACGTCGTGGTGGTGCCGGAACCGGACACCGATCCGGAGACGTGGTTCCGGCCAGGCGCGGCGCGATTCCTGGCCGGCACCGATGTCGGGGCGCTGCGCGCCTGGGCGCTCGCGCTGGAGATCGAGGTGGACGGCCTGATCCTGGCGGGCATTCCGCTCGCGCAGGGGCAGGAGCCAGGTGACCGGGATGAGGAGATCGGGGTGCGCACGTCGTGCCCGGTGCATCGCGAGCTCCTGGAGAACGATCCGGAATTCCAGTGGGGCCGGCTGACCGATGACGTTCCGGAGCCGCCGAAGCAGCTGCCCAACGTGCCGACCCTGCTGCTGCACGGCGACGCGGACACGCTCGCGCCGGTCGCTCCGGTGACCTCGCTGGCGGCCAAGCACCCGCAGAGCTCGGTGGCGGTGTTCAAGGACGGCGTGCACGACATCCTCAACGACAAGTTCCACCGGAGCGTGGCCGCGCGCATCGTGCTGTTCTGCGAGGAGATCGCCAAAGGCGCGGTGCTGCTGCCCGAGACGCCGGCCGCGCCGCGGGCCCGCCGATCGGCTCCGGTGCACATCTCGGCGCGCACCGACTACTCGGTGCGGGCGCTGCGCGACCTGGCCGGCAGCGGCGCCGAGCCGGTCAAGTGCGAGGTCATCGCCCGGCGGCAGGGCATCCCGCTGAACTCGCTGGTCAACCTGATGATCGAGCTGCGGCGGGCCGGGCTGGTCACCAGCCAGCGCGGCTGCGACGGCGGCTACTCGCTGGCGCGGCGTGCCGGAGAAATCACGATCGGCGAGGTTGTGCGGGCGGTGGAGGGTGGGGTTACCTCGGTGCACAACGATTCACCCGGCGCCGAGGTGTGGCGCGAACTCGGCCGGCAGGTCGGCGAGTTCCTCGACGGGGTGCCGCTGGTCGGCGATCGGTGAACAAGGAAGGAATCTGATGACCCAGCACGACGCGTTCCACCCCGATCTCTCGACCTCGGTGTCCGAGGAGCAGCGCCGCTCGCTGCGCACCCGGCTGCACCACGTCCGGGCCGCCGACCTGGACAACAAGACGGCGCAGACGACGGGCATGCGGCGGCTCGCGGCGATCAGCGGCGAGCTGGTCGGCTCGGAGCGGATCTGGATGGGCGAGACGCACGTCGGCCCGTCGACGGCCTCGGACAACCACCACCACGGCGAGTCGGAGACGGCGATCTACGTGGTCAGCGGCCACCCGGAGTTCGTCTTCCACGACGGTGCCGAGGAGGTGCGGATCAAGACGGAGCCGGGCGACTACATCTTCGTGCCGCCGTTCGTCCCGCACCGCGAGGAGAACCCGGACCCGAACGACCCGGCGGAGGTGGTGATCGCCCGCAGCACGCAGGAGGCGATCGTGGTCAACCTCCCCGAGCTCTACCACCTGGAGCAGGAGGAGAGTTGAGGCACGCGGGTGCTCGGGGCCTGCTGCTCGGTCCCGAGCACCCCGGCGAGCCACTTCATCGACACTCGGCGCTGGACCGATGCGGACCGCGGCGCTGTCCGATCTGCCGCTCGCGCCCACGCTCTTCCAAGAAGAGATCGTCGGACCGAGTGATGTACGCGTCACCGTCGTCGGCGAGGAAGCCTTCTCGGCCCGAATCGACACGGCCGAGGGGCAAGCGGGGTCTGGACTCCAGGCTCGATCTGGATGCTCCGTGCTACTTGCACAGCCTGCTGACGGGAATGCGCGAACAGTCGCTCGAAATGATGTGCGCGCTCGGGATTTGCTACGGCACCCGTAGACCTGAAGATCACGGAACAGGGCGAGTAGGTCTTCTTCGAGGTGAACCCGCAGGGGTTGTGGACTGTTCGGTGGAATGTGTCACGGAGCGGGGAAATGTGGTGGTTTGGTAGATCGCGGGGTTTGTCGGTGCCCGCCGGTACTGTTCGGCGGTGATGAGCACGGTGTTGCAGGCGTACCGATTTGCGCTGGACCCGAACCCTGTGCAGGAGGCCGGGTTGCGGTCGCATTGTGGTGCGCAGCGGTTCGCGTTCAATTGGGGGCTGGGGCGCATCAAAGCCAACCGTGATCAGCGGAAAGCTGAAGCATCGTACGGCCTGGACGGGGATGAGTTGACGCCGGCTGTGAGCTGGTCGGCCTACAGCTTGCGCAAGGACTGGAACCAGGTCAAGGACACGGTTGCGCCGTGGTGGCAGGACAATTCGAAGGAGACGTACTCGTCTGGCTTGGCCAACCTGGCGGCCGCGCTGAAGAACTGGGACGACTCGAACAAGGGCAAGCGCAAGGGCCGCAGGCTCGGGTTCCCGAGGTTCAAGGGTAGGCGGGCCGGGTTGTCGTGCCGGTTCACCACCGGCAGCTTCGGGCTGGTCGACCGCGACCGGCGGCATGTGAAGCTGCCCCGGATCGGGGTGGTGCGCACCCACGAGTCCACTCGGAAACTCGCTCGTCATGTGGAGCGCGGGAGTGCGCGGATCCGGTCGGCGACGGTGTCGTATCGGGCGGGGCGCTGGTTCGTATCGTTCTCGGTGGAGATCATCCGTAACGACCCGGTCGCTACTCGGCCCGGTGCGACGGTGGGTGTGGATCTCGGGATCACCTCCCTCGCCGTGCTGTCCACCGGCGAGGTGATCGCCAACCCCAAACACCTCGAAGCGGCCCTGTGCGAGTTACAGCGGTTGCAACGTCAGGCTTCCCGACGTCAGGGTCCGGACCGGCGTACCGGAGGGAAGCCGTCGAATCGTTGGCGCAAGACTCAGGCACGTATCGCTAGGCTTCACGTCAAGGTGGCTAACGCGCGTCGCGACGGGCTGCACAAGCTGTCCACCTGGCTGGTGCGGACCTTCGGTGTGCTCGTTTTGGAAGATCTCAATGTTTCGGGCATGACCCGCAACCGCCGCTTGGCGCGGCAGGTTGGGGGTGTCGGCATGGCGGAGCTTCGACGTCAGGTCGAGTACAAAGCCTCCTGGGCCGGGGTGTGCGTGCACGTCGCGGACCGGTGGTATCCCAGCTCTAAAACGTGTTCGGATTGTGGTGTGGTGAAAGCCAAGCTGCTCCTGTCCGACCGTGTTTTCACCTGCTCCGCCTGCGGGATGAGCATGGATCGTGACCTCAACGCGGCCCACAACCTCGCCAACCTGGTTGAGGCCACGACGTCCTCCTCGAGTTGCGGGGCGACGGAAAACGAGCCCGATGGAAACCCGCACAAGCCCCGCACTCCGCGGGCAGCGGGTATCGCCACGGGAAGACCCGCACCCAACAACGCGGGCCAACGTCGACACCGCAAGGCGTCGGCTCACGAGGCATTTTCACACGCTTCGTGAACGGCCAGTTCCTCTACATCGAAATCTTGACCGGCATGGAGATCAGTTCCGCGATGGCGGGACTGCTCGCCGGTGACCAGTGCTCCGGCTGCACCTGACGTCGAGGCCCAGTGTTGACACCTGCCTGGTTCTTTACGAGGCTAACCATCGAGGACCGACTGGTCGGTATGCGCCTGTGCGGCCCGGCAGGCGCAGTGCGGCGCGGAGGAGGCGTGGATGGGCATCGGCGAGCCGTTCGGAACGTTGCTGGTCGCGAACCGGGGCGAGATCGCGTTGCGGGTCTTCCGCGCCGCGGCGGTGCTGGGCATCGGCACGGTCGGCGTGCACGCGGCGGATGACGCCGACTCGCTTCACGTGGCCCGCTGCGACGAAGCCGTGCCGCTGCCCGAGAACGGCGCCGCCGCATACCTCGACGTCGCCGCGATCATCGAGGCGGCGCGCAAGACCGGCGCCGAGGCGATCCACCCAGGATACGGATTCCTCTCGGAGAATCCCGCCCTGGCCAAGGCCTGCGTCGACGCGGGCATCGCGTTCGTCGGCCCGGACCCGAGCGCGCTGGAACTCTTCGGCGACAAGGCGAAAGCCCGCGCGCTCGCCACCGAACTGGAGATCCCGACGCTGCCCGGCACGGCGGCGGCGACGCTCCCCGACATGGAACGCTTCCTGGACACTCTTGAGCCGGACTTCTCCCACGGGCGCAGCGCGGCGGTGATCAAGGCGGTCGCCGGTGGCGGCGGCCGGGGCATGCGCGTAGTGCGCGGCCGGGACGAGCTCGCCGAGACGTTCCGGACCTGCGAGGCCGAGGCGATCGCCGCGTTCGGCTCCGGCGAGCTCTACATCGAACGGCTGCTCACCGACGCCCGGCACATCGAGGTCCAGGTGATCGGCGACGGTCAGGAGGTCACGCACCTCTGGGACCGCGATTGCAGCGTGCAGCGGCGGCACCAGAAGCTGATCGAGGTCGCGCCCGCCCAAGGGCTCGACCGGCAGCTGCGGCAGAACGTGCTGCAGGCCGCGAACCGGCTGGTCGGCGCAGCGGCGTACCGGGGCGTGGCGACCGTGGAATTCCTGGTCAGCGGCCAGGAATTCTTCTTCCTGGAGGTCAACCCGCGGCTTCAGGTGGAGCACACCGTCACCGAGGAGGTGCTCGGCCTGGACCTGGTGCGCAGCCAGCTGGAGATCGCCGCCGGCGCGAGCCTCGCCGACCTCGGTCTAGGCCAGGATCGAGTGCCGTGCCCGCGCGGCAGCGCGATCCAGATCCGGATCAACGCCGAGACGATGACCGCCGACGGGCAGGTCCTGCCGCAGTCGGGAGTGCTCGATCGGTTCGAGATGCCCGCGGGGCGCGGCATCCGCGTCGACACGGCCGGCTATCCGGGATACCGCACCAATCCGGGGTTCGACTCCCTGCTGGCCAAGATCGTGGTGCACGACGCGGCGGGCTTCACGGCGGCTCGCAGGCTGGCGGTCCAGGCGCTCGACGAACTGCAGATCACCGGTGTGGCCACGAACATCCCGCTGCAGCGGACGATCCTGCTCGCCGACGAATTCGCCGCCGGGCGATGCCCGACATCCTATGTGGACAGCCATCGCGCCGAGTTGCTGGATGCCGCGCCGGTCGTGGCGCCGGACGCGCCCCTCGGCGCCACCGTCGCGCCGATGAGCGGCTCGGTCGTCGCGGTGGAGGTGTCGCTCGGCGACGTGGTCGCGCGCGGGCAGGTCGTGATGGTGCTGGAAGCGATGAAGATGCAGCACGTCATCCGCGCGGAAAGCGGCGGCGAGGTGACGCAGGTCCGCTTCCGGGAAGGCGACGTGGTCGACGCCGGGGAACCGGTGGTGATCGTCTCCGGGAACGACGAGCTCGGCGTCGCCGATCTCGCGGACGAGCGCATCGACCCCGACCACATCCGGCCCGACCTGGCCCGCGTGCTGGAACGCAAGAGCCTGTGGGCCGACGAGAGCCGGCCCGAAGCGGTGCGCAAACGCCACTCGCGCGGCATGCGCACCGCGCGCGAGAACGTGGCCGACCTGGTGGACGAGGGCACGTTCACCGAGTACGGCGGCTTCGCCATCGCCGCGCAGCGCAAGCGCCGCGAGCTCGACGACCTGCTGCACAACACGCCCGCCGACGGCATGATCACCGGCGTCGGCCAGGTCAACGGCGCGCAGTTCGGGCCGGAGCGCAGCACGTGCGCGGTGCTCGCCTATGACTACACCGTGCTGGCGGGTACGCAGGGCTACTTCAACCACCGCAAGACCGACCGGATCCTGGAGATCGCGCGGCAGCGGCAGTACCCGGTGGTGCTGTTCGCCGAAGGCGGCGGCGGCCGGCCCGGCGATGTCGACATCCCCAAGGGCGGCGGCCTGATCACGCCGTCGTTCCTGGCGCTGGGCGAGCTCAGCGGACGGGTTCCGACGGTCGGCATCGCGGCGGGCCGCTGCTACGCGGGCAACGCCGCGCTGCTGGGCACCTGCGACGTGGTGATCGCCACCCGCGACTCCAACATCGGCATGGGCGGCCCGGCGATGATCGAGGGCGGCGGCCTCGGCGTGTTCGCGCCTGAGGAGATCGGGCCGATCGACGTGCAGACGGCCAACGGCGTGGTCGATGTGGCGGTCGACGACGAGGCGGAGGCGGTCGCGGTGGCCAAGCGCTACCTGTCCTACTTCCAGGGCGATGTCGCCGACTACACCGAGCCGGACCAGCGCACACTCCGCCACGTGGTGCCGGAGAACCGAAAGCGCGCCTACGACGTGCACGCCGCGATCGACATCCTCTGCGACGAGGGCTCGGTGCTGGAGCTGCGGCCGGAGTTCGGTCGCTGCACGATCACCGCGCTGGTGCGCATCGCGGGCCGGCCGATGGGGCTGATCGCGAACAATCCGATGGTGCTCGGCGGCGCGATCGACGCGGACGGCGCCGACAAGCTGGCGCGAATGCTGCAGCTGTGCGAGGTGTTCGGGCTGCCGGTGGTTTCGCTTTGCGACACACCGGGATTCATGGTCGGCCCGGAGTCGGAGAAGACGGCGACGGTGCGGCATTTCGGCCGGATGTTCGTGCAAGGCGCGCGGCTGACGGTGCCGATGGCGACGGTCGTGCTGCGCAAGAGCTACGGCCTCGGCGCGATGGCGATGGCAGGCGGCACGATGACGAAGCCGGCGCTGACGGTGGCGTGGCCGAGCGGCGAGGTCGGCGGCATGGGCCTGGAAGGCGCGGTGCGCCTGGGCTTTCGCCGAGAGCTCGAAGCCATCGCGGACCCGGAGCGGCGCCAGCGGCGCTACGAGGAACTGGTGGCCCAGATGTACGAGACGGGCAGCGCGATCAACACGGCGATGCACCTGGAGATCGACGACGTGATCGACCCGGCGGACACCCGCTCCCTGTTGTTGCGCGCCCTGCCCCCGGTCACCCGCGCGGGCTGGACCAACCCCGACGCCCGCGCAGTCGTCGATGCCTGGTGAGCCGTGGTCCTGAGGATTGTGGCTGTCCAGCGACCGTGACCACTCGCGACGCCTGCCTACTCTTCGAGGTGGTTCGTGCCGCCGCCGTCGCGTGATGACCAGGTGAAGTGTTCGGTGAGCCGCCATCGCCCGTCGGGAAGGCGGCTGACTTCGCCGACCGAACGGCCGCTGTCGACGACGCCGTCGACTTGGACCTGCACGTAGTCGAAGCGGACCTGCGAGGCGTCGAGCGTGCCGACGAGCCAGCCCTCCGCGATGCGGCCACCGCCGTAGCGGGCGGAGATCGTGGTGCCGTCCTGGGTGAAGCAGAAGACCGTCTCCGGTCCAATGCCCGAGTCTCCGGCGGTTTGCGTCGCGCGCATGACCACGCCGTCGAAGGCATCGGTCCGGGTGAGGCGGTCGAGAAGCTCCCTCGCCTCGTCACCGATGGCCTCGGGGACGCCGTAGTAGTCGAAAACGCCGCCGCGTTCCCGGTTGTGGCCGCAGATCACGAAAAGTCCGCTGCCGGTGGCCGCCTTGATGCGGGAGGACAGCCAGCCCACGAATCCGCTGTCGTCCGAATCCGGCGGAAGCACGACGCGGAACACGGCGAATCGTTCGTCGGCGTCGACTGCCGGGCAAAGGGCGCTCAGCTGGCCCTCGTCGCGGATGTCCGCGATCGAGTCGGCACGATGGACCGCGTCTGCTCCTTCGACGAAGGACCACAGCCCTGCCAGCCATTCGATCGAGCACTCGCGGTACACGCCGCGCAGTCGTGCTTCGATTTGAGCGCTCGTCTCGCGGGAGATCGTCACCATGGCGATAGCCTTGCACGCTGCGGATTAATGAGTCAACACATTAGTTTGCTAGGATCGTCGCGATGAATGATCCACTGGCCATAGCGTTCGCGAACACCCGATCCTCGGTGGCGCGGGACCGCATCGCGACCGTCGATCAGTTCCGGGAATGGGCCCGGTCATGGTCGTCCTTCGCTGGATTCCTGCCTGGAATCCGGCCAAGTGCCCTGCCGGAGATCCAGGTGCACCGCGATGCGACCCAGCATGTGCTGCATCGACTCGCCGACGGCAAGTCGCCGTCCGAGGAAGAACTGGACCGAGCGACGCGGTGTGGCCTGGCGGAGGCGGCGTTCCGGCTCCGGCCGGCTCGAGGGAGGATCGCGATCGATGGCGACGCGCCAGGCGGCGTCGCCCACCTGCTCGGTCGGGCTGTCGTCGACTTCCTGCTCAGCCCGCAAGCCGCCGAAGTGCGCCGCTGCCAGGGCGTCGACTGCCGCAAGGTCTTCATCTCGCACAGGGCGGACCGTCGCTGGTGCGACAGCCGGATCTGCGGAAACCGTGCCCGCGTCGCGGCCCACGCACGCCGCAGGAGTTGAATCCCATAGCTTCCGGACCGGTGATCGCCAGCTCAGCCTGGAGTGATCAGGTTTACCGCAACTAGGTAGATTCGCATGGATCGTTCCGACGGCAGAAGGGGGTTCTCCGTGCCAGACCCGGCCTCGCTCGCAGACGTTCGCGCCTTCGTCGATGAACTCGATGGGCAGCTGATCGATCTGCTCGCCCGCCGCCAGCAGTTGGTTCGGGCGGCCGCCCGGTTCAAGACCGACGAGCAGTCCGTGCGCGCACCGGACCGAGTGGAGCAGGTCGTAGCGGCTGCGCGAGAGCGCGCTGCTGGATGCGGCCTGTCCCCCGAGGTCGCGGAGGCGGTCTGGCGAGCGATGATCGGTGCCTTCGTCGAGTACGAGCTAGCCACGCACCGCGAATCCCACGACCAAATTTCCTGAGCCCGCCCCAAGTCCGGGCAAACGCAGGCGCCTGGCGAGCGCGGTCGTGAGTACTGGTTCCGGTAAGAACCGGAAAAGGCGGCTATAGAGCCTGTTTTGGATGTGGTGACGTGCGGATGTGGTAGCGCGGGGTTTTGTCTTTGAAGCGGCGTAGCCGCTTAGCCCACCTATGCGACTTGCACCGCCGCGGGTTCTCAGGTGTCTTTTCGCGAGGACAGCGCCGACGTGGTGAATTGGCATTCATGATGTCGGGGATCCCACAGCGAGAAGGCGACGGTAATTCCCGCAGGGGGGCCGCCACCTGCACCGCCAAGCAGATCGAGTTTGGAAACAGCCTCTATAGCAACCCAAAGTACTCACGGCCATTCACCTGCCCGAACATCCGCCCGATGGATGCGATCGCGCCTGGAGCATGGCTGCTTCGCACTCATGGCCGTTGGTTACTGCTCTCCTCGAACCCTGAGTTCGCGGAGTTCGTGCAGGGCTTCGGTTGCCTTGGCGACCAGTTTGGCGAGGCCCGCTTCGGTGGCGAGTAGATCGAAGCCGGACTGTCCGCCGATCTCGAACTCGACTTCGTCGCGGCAGATCGTGTAATCGAGCAGTCGTCCACGCTGACCCAGGTGCCGACCTTGGTTCCACCCATGTTCCGCTCCTTCGCTCCGCGGGGCACTGCGAGCCCCGCGACCTGGACTTGTATCGTCGAAGCCTGCTTTGACCGGCTGCTTCGATCTGACTCTTGAAATCAAACAGTTCGGAATCAAATCAAGCAACATGGCACGTCGGCTCGTTCGGGTGATCTCGCGGGCAAGTGCCATTGATGTCCCGTGTCGCGTTCAGGAGGAACAACGTGATCAGGTCGTCCCCGGCGGTCGTGCGGTACTACCTAGCGCTGCGGCTGTCCCAACTGCGTGCTGAGTCGGGATTGACCAAGCAGCAGGCTGGAAAGCAGATCGGGCGCACCGGCCAAACGATCGCCAACCTCGAAAAGGGTCTCCACGCGCCGACCCAGAGCGATCTGGAGAAACTGCTGGAGCACTACGGCGCTGCGGAACAGATCCCGGAACTGAAGGAGCTGCTGCCGGTTGCACGCAAGCGCACCCCGAAGCGCACCGCGCTGATCCCCGAGGACTACGACCTGCGGCTCAATCTTGAAGTCGACATGGCTCGACTCGACATTGTGGAAATCTCGCTGGTGCCAGGTCTGCTGCAGACACCGGACTACGCGGCGGCAGTGTTCCGCGCCGACCCGAACCACTCAGATGACGAGATCCAGCAGCTCGTCGAAGCCCGGATGGAGCGCAAGCAGATCTTCATGCGGGCGGAACGGCCGGTCGAGCTGCACGTCGTCCTCGATGAAAGCGTGTTGTACCGGATGCGCGGCGGGAATGGTGCGATGCGTGACCAGCTCGACTATCTCTTGGAGGCTGCACGGACTTGCACTGTCGATCTGCAGATCCTGCCACTCGATGCAGGGGCATTCGTCGGGCAGGGCACATCGTGGACGCTCATGACGTTCCCGGAATCATTGCAGGAGCATCCTGGCTTGGTGTACCTGGATCTGTTGGAGGAGTCCCGGTACGTGGATGATGTGACTCTGGTCGACCTGTACCGCCGAACCTGGAGGCACGTGCTCGGCGCAGCGGCATCGGTTGACCGCTCGTTGCAGCTGATCCGCAAGGCAAGGGAAGATATACGGTGAACACCGCAGAGCTCTTAACCGGATGGCGGAAGTCCAGTCGTAGCAACGAAAGACGCGACTGCGTCGAGGTCGGTTTCGCGCCCGGGCTCGTCGGGGTCCGGGATACCAAGGATCGCGATGGCGGTACATTGGCCTTCACCCGAGCTGCGTGGCGAAACTTCAGCGCCAAGCTCCGCTCCGGCGCACTCGACAAGCGTTGACGTCCGGGTGAGGGGCACCCGTGTCCCAGTATGTTGGGCACGGGTGCCCCTCACCTCGGTTACTCCGCGGAGACGACGGCGATGAGGTCGCCTTCGTTGACGGTGTCGCCTTCCGCGACGGCCAGGCGGGTGATGACTCCGCCGGTTTCGGCGACCACCGGGATCTCCATCTTCATCGACTCGAGGATCGCCAGCTCCTCGTCGGCCTGCACCGTTGTGCCCTCGGTGACCAGCACCTTCCAGACGTTGGCGACCATTTCGGCCTTGATCTCCATCTGCTTCCCTTCCGCGACGCTCAGCGAGCGGCGATGATCCGGCCTACCACGCCCGTGTCGTAGTCCCCGGAGGCGAACTCCGGAAAATCAAGGACTTCGGCGAGGAACGGCAAGTTGCACTTCGGGCCTTGCACGGTGAACTCCTTGACCGCGAGCCGGGCGCGGGCCAGCGCGTCGGCCCGATCCCGGCCGCGCACCACGATCTTGGCCAGCAGTGGGTCGAAGTGCGGGCTCACCTCGGTGCCCGCCCCGTAACCCGCGTCCACCCGCACTCCCGCCGGCTCGACCCACTCGGTGATCCGCCCCGGCCGGGGCAGGAACCGGGCTGGATCTTCGGCGTAGAGCCGCAGTTCGATCGCGTGCCCGTCCGGCGCCGGGAACTCCGCCGGAACGTCCGCCCCCGACGCGATCCGCAGCTGGAGCTCCACCAGGTCGATGCCGTGGACCTCCTCGGTGATCGGGTGCTCGACCTGCAACCGGGTGTTGACCTCCAGGAAGTGGAACTCCCGGGTGTCCGGGTCGAGCAGGAACTCCACGGTGCCCGCGTTGCGGTACCCGACGCTCTCGGCCGCGCGAACCGCCGCCGCGCACAGCCGGGCGCGCAACGCGTCGTCCACGGCGGGGGAGGGGCATTCCTCGACGACCTTCTGGTGCCGGCGCTGCACCGAGCAGTCCCGCTCCCCGAATGCCCGCGCCGAACCGTCGGGCATGCCCACGACCTGCACCTCCACGTGCCGGGCACGAGGCACGTAGCGCTCCAGCAGAATCCGCGCGTCGCCGAACGCGCTGCCGCCGCGCGACAAGGCGGTCCGCACCGCGCGTTCCAACGATTCCGCGTCGTCCGCGACACCCATGCCGATGCCGCCGCCGCCCGAAACGGCCTTGACCATCAATGGAAATCCCAGCTCCGATGCCGCCGATGCGGACTCCGGCACCGACGTGAGCCCGGAGCTGCCGGGTAGCACTGGAACCCCGGCCGCGGCCATGTGCGCCCGGGCCGCAGCCTTGTCGGCGAGCAGTTCCATCGCTTCCGGTGACGGCCCCACCCAGGTCAGGCCCGCTTCCGCGCAGCGCCGGGCGAACTCCGGGTTCTCGGACAGGAAACCGTAGCCCGGATGCACCGCCGACGCGCCGGTCAGGCGGGCGGCCGAGAGCATCGCGTCCGCCGAGAGGAAGTCGCGCGGGGAATCGAGCGCGACCGCCACGTCCGCTTCCGCGACGTAGGGCAGCCCCGTGTCCACTTCGGAATGAACGGCGATGGTTCGCACCCCGAGCCGACGGGCGGTCCGGATGATCCGCCGCGCGATCTCGCCCCGGTTGGCCACCAGCAGGCTGGGGATCACGGCGTCCTCCCGGTGACGTTGTCCCGCCGCAGCGAATCGATCCGCTCCGCCGAATAGCCGAGCTGCGTCAGCACCTCGTCGGTGTGCTCACCCAGTTGCGGCGGACGTTCGGGGGCGCGGGCCGGGGTGTCGGCCAGCCGCAGCGCCGGGCCGGGCAACGTCGCGTGCACCCCGTCCCGCAGCGGCACCTGCACCGCGATTCCCCGATCCCGGACCTGCGGATCCGTCACCAGGTCCCGGACCGACTGCACCGGGCCGCAAACCACCCCGTCGGCCTGCATCGCCGCCACCACCTCGGTCTTGGTGCGGGCCTTCGTCCACTCGACGACCTCGGCGTCGATCCGCTCGCGCTCCCGCACCCGCCAGCCCCGCTCGGCCTGCTCCTGCTCCGCCCATTCCGGATGGTCGAGCAGGGCGCTGAAGCTCTGCCACATCTTCGGGGTGATCGGCGCGATGTACACCCACCCGTCGGCGGCCGGATACAGCCCGGAGTAGTTCGTCGGCAGCGCCGAGCCCCACCGGGTCGGCTCGCCGACACCGGCCGCCGCGACCGAAACGTGGTGCGCCAGCAGCGGGAACATCGAGTCGAGCATGCCCACGTCGACCAGCTGCCCCTGGCCGGTGCGCTGCCGGGCGAGCAGGCCGAGCATGGCCGCCATCGCCGCCTGCATGCCGGTGACGTTGTCGGCGACGAACGGTCCGGCGATGGTCGGCGCGCCGTCGGGCTCACCGGTCATGTCGGCCAGGCCGCTCATCGCCTGGATGATCCCGTCGTAGGCGACCCAGGACGAATACGGCCCGGTGCGGCCGAATCCGGTGACGTGCACCATCACGGTCCGCGGATTGATCCGGTGCACCTCGTCGAAGCCGAAACCGAGCCGGTCCGGCACGCCGTTGGCGTAGTTGGTCACCAGCACGTCGGCCCAGCCGATCAGCTCGTGCAGGACCTCCTTGCCCGGCTCGCTGCGCAGGTCGAGGGCGACGCTGCGCTTGTTGCGGTTGTTGGCGGCGAAGTAGAAGCTGTCGCCGTCGTGGATCGGCGCGGCCCGGCGGCCCATCTCGCCGTCCGGCGGCTCGACCTTGATCACCTCGGCGCCGTGGTCAGCGAGGATCTGGCAGCACTGCGGTCCGGCGATGTAGTGCGCGATCTCCAGCACGCGCACCCCGCTCATGGCGCTGATCATCACGTCACCCCCTGAAGTGCCAGGTCGAGCGGCCCGCGGCGCGCAGTGGCGCGGCGAGTTCGGCGAACTCGCACAGCAGCGGTCTGGTGTCGCGGGGATCGATGATCTCCTCGATGTTGAACGCCTCCGCTGTGCGGAACGGGGAGCGGATCGCGTTCATCTTGTCGGTGATCTCGTCCAGCAGGGCCTGCCGGTCCTCGGCCGCGTCCAGGTCGGCCCGGTAGGCGGCCTCGACGCCACCCTCGATGGGCAGGGAGCCCCAGTCCGCCGACGGCCACGCGTAGCGGTAGTGCACCCGCGCGGCGTTGGTGTGCGCGGCCCCGGCGACGCCGAAGACCTTGCGCAGGATCACCGACGCCCACGGCACCTTCGCCTGGTAGACGGCGTTGAGCGCGCGAACGCCGTAGCGCATGGTTCCCGCCTTCTCGGCCTCCACGCCGATGACGAAGCCGGGCTGGTCCACCAGGTGCACCACCGGCAGGTGGAAGGTCTCGGCGAGGTCGACCAGCCACTCGATCTTGCGGCTGGCGTCGGCGGTCATGCCGCCGCCGTAGACCATCGGGTCGCTGGCCAGCACCGCCACCGGCCAGCCGTTCACCCGCGCCAGGCCGCCGACCGTCGAACGGCCGAAACCCTTGCCCAGCTCAAGGAACGAGCCCTGGTCCACCACGGCCTGGATGATCGGGCGGATGCGGTAGGGGCGGCGCCGGTCGCGGGGGATCGCCCCGATCAGCCAGTCCTCGCGGCGCTCGGTGTCGTCGGTGCACTCCGCGCGTGGCGGCAGCTGGTGCACCGACGGCGGCAGGTAGGACAGGAAGCGGCGAGTGCGGTCGAAGGCCTCTTTCTCGGAGTCGACCACGTCGAACACCACGCCGTTGCGGCCGTGGATGTCGCTGCCGCCCAGCTCCTCCTTGGTGACGGTCTGGCCCAGCCGCGCCACCAGCGGCGGCCCGGCGGCGAAGACCTGCGAGATGCCGCGCACCATCACCGAGTAGTGGCTGGCGGCCACCCGCGCGGCGCCGAGCCCGGCCACCGAACCCAGGGCCAGCGCCACCACCGGGATGGTGCCCAGGTTCGCCGCGACCCACTCCCAGCCCGGATTGGCCGGGACGTAGGTGCGGCCGATGGTCTCCAGCGAGCGGATCGAACCGCCGCCGCCGGTGCCGTCGACCAGCCGCACCAGCGGGATCTGCAGCTCGTTGGCCAGCTGCTCGGCCATGATCTGCTTCTCCCGGATCGAGGCGTCCGACGCGCCGCCGCGCACCGTGAAGTCGTCGCCGCCGACCACGACCGGCCTGGCGTCGAGCTGTCCGCGGCCGAACACGAAGTTCGCGGGCTGGAACGCGCCGTCCGGCTGGAACTTCCCGGCGATGGCGCCGGTCTCGTGGAAGCTGCCGGGATCCAGCAGCTCATCGATGCGTTCCCGGACGGTCAGCTTGCCGTGGTCGTGCTGCCGCTTGACCTTCTCCGGCCCGCCCATGCGCTGCGCGAGCTCCTCGCGCCGCCGCAGTTCGTCGATTTCCGGTTGCCAGGACAATGTCCCTCCAAAGTGGTCAATCGGTTGAGGTGCGGTCGTGGGTGGTGCCGTGCGTGTTTTGTGCTGCTATAGCGACACAAAGCACGCACGGGTCCCTATCGGTTCCGGCGCGGGTCGAGGGCCTGTTGCGCCACGTCGCCGAGGACGTTGAACGCCAGCGCCGTCGCGGCGATCGCGATGCCGGGCACCAGCATCTGCAGCGGTGCCTGGTAGAGGAACGTGTAGGCGCGGGCCAGCATCGAGCCCCAGCTTGGGTCGGGTGGCTGCACCCCCAGGCCGAGGAAGCTCAGGCTGGCCTCGGCGATCAGCGCGTGCGCCAGCAGCAGGCTGGACTGCACGAGCACCGGCTGGATCGAGTTCGGCACCAGGTGCCGCAGCACGAGGTGCCGGCCCCGGCTGCCGAAGCTGCGCGCCGCCTCGACGTAGGTTTCCGCCTTCACCGCGAGTACCTGCGCGCGCATCAGCCGGGCCACGGATGGCGCGAACACGATGCCGACCGAGATCATCGAGTTGACCAGGCTGGGTTGCAGGGCCGCCGTGATCGCGATCGCGAGGATGATCGCCGGGAACGACAGCAGCGTGTCCACAACGCGCATCACCGCGCTGTCGACGATGCCGCCGAGGTAGCCAGCGGCCAGCCCGAGCGGGATGCCGATCAGCAGCGCCACCCCGACCGCCAGGAAGCTGGCCAGCAGCGACGCCTGCGCGCCGTAGATCAGCCTGCTGAGGACGTCGCGGCCTAGGTCGTCGCTGCCCAGCAGGTATCCGGGCGTGCCCGCCGGGGCGAGGATGGCGTCGAAGTTCTGCGCGTTGGGTTCGTGTGCGGTCACCAGCGGCGCCAGCAGCGCGAGCGCCACCAGCACCACGAGGTAGCCGACGGAGGCCAGGCCGCGCCAGTCCCGCACGACCAGCCACAGCCGGTTCTCCCGGCGCGGTGGGGAAAGCGTGGTCATGGCATCACTCCGAGATACGCGGGTCGATGAACCGGTAGGCCAGGTCGACCACCAGGTTCGTGAGCAGCACCAGCAGCGCGGTCACCAGCACCACGCCCTGGATCACCGGGTAGTCGCGCTGGGTGGTGGCCTCCACGACGAGCGTGCCGAGGCCGGGAATCGCGAACAGCGTCTCCACCACGACGCTCGCGCCGAGCACCCGGCTGACCAGCAGCCCGATGATCGTCGCCAGCGGCAGCCCGGCGTTCTTCAAGGCGTGCTGCCAGACCATCGTCCGATGCGACAGGCCTTTCGCCCGGTGCGTGCGCATGAAGTCCGACCGCAGCACCTCGATCAGCGCGCTGCGCAGTTGGCGGCACACCTCGGCGGCGCCGACCATGCCGAGCGCGATCGCGGGCAGGATCAGGTATTGCACGGTCTGCAGGGGATTTTCGGTGAGGCCGACGAATCCCGTCGCGGGCAACCACTGCAGCTGGATGGCGAAGACCAGCACCAGCACCATGCCGATCCAGAAGTTCGGCACCGCGATGCCCAGCGTCGCCGCGCCGGTGATGGCGGTGTCGGCCGGCCGCCCCTGCCGCAGCGCGGCGGCCACGCCGAGCGGAACGCCCAGGCCGACGGCGACCAGCAGCGCCGCCGCACCGAGCGTCAGCGTGGTGGGAAGTCGTTGCCAGATAAGCGATCCCACGCTCTCGCCGGTGCTCAGCGAGGCGCCGAGATCGCCGGTGATCGCGTGCCGCAGCCAGTCGAGGTACTGCACCGCGAACGGCTGGTCCAGCCCGAGCTGGGCGCGGATCTCGGCCAGCCGCTCCGGCGTGGCGTGCTCCCCGGCGATGGCCTGCGCGGGGTCGCCGGGAATCAGGTGCAGCAGGCCGAACACCACGAACGTCGCCAGCACCAGGGTCGGGACGGCGACCAGGACCCGCCAGCCGATCACGCGCAGCAGCGCGGTGTCCCGGCCCGGTCGCAAAGCCAGCGCGGTCATCTGTCGATCCTCACGGTGGTGAACTTGGGTTTGCCCAGCAAGTTCGGCTCGAAGCCCTGCACGTGCTCGCGGTAGGCGGCGACCGCGGGAGGGAAGATCAGCGGTATGAACAGCGACTGATCGGCGACGATCCCGGCGACCGCGCCCAGCTTCTCCGACCGCTGTGCCAGATCCGGCGTGCTGTTCGCGGCGTTCAGCGCCTCGTCGATGCCGGGCGTGGCGACGTGCCCGGCGTTGTAGTAGCCGCGCTCGGTGAACATCAGCTTGTAGGTCAGGCCCGGATCCGGCCGCCCGGTCCAGGCCGACAGCATCGCCGGGTACTTGCGCTCGTTGAAGAACTCGCTGCTGGCCTGGGTCAGCTCGGTCGGGATCAGGTCGATCTGCACTCCGACCTTGCCGAGCTGGAACTTCAGCACCTCGGCCAGCCGCACGTTGACCGGATCCGGGTAGGTGAGCAGCGGGAACCGAAGGCCATCGGGATGACCGGCGTCGGAGAGCAGGCGCCTGGCCCGGTCGGGGTCGAACGGGTAGGTGGGCACCATGGACTTCGGGAAAGCCCAGTGGTCCGACGGCAGTGGCGTCCAGCCGACCTCGCCCTGCCCGAACTGCGTGACCTTCAGGATCTGCTCGCGGTCGA
The DNA here is from genome assembly GCF_040655595.1 of Saccharopolyspora sp. NPDC050389. NCBI lineage: Bacteria > Bacillati > Actinomycetota > Actinomycetes > Pseudonocardiales > Pseudonocardiaceae > Saccharopolyspora > Saccharopolyspora sp. NPDC050389. Next base: position 17,005 of record NZ_JBFAKG010000090.1, on the reverse strand, counting down.
GCGCCAGGTTCAGTGCCTCGCGGACCCGCTCGTCGCGGAACACCGGCGCGCTCAGGTCGAGGTAGATGATCAGCTGGTACAGCTGCGGGCCGGCGGCGACCTTGGTGCCCTTCGCCGCGCTGAGCAGCCCGACGTCCTGCGGCGGCGGGTTGAACACCATGTCCTGCTGGCCGGAGCGCAGCGCGTTCACCGCGGTCGAGCCGTCCTTCATGATCGTGAAGTCGATGCTGTCCAGGTGCGGCAGCCCGCGCTGCCAGTAGCCGGGGAACCGCTCCACCCGCACCAGCTGGCCGTAGCGCCATTCGGCGAACTTCCACGGCCCGGCGCCGACGGGATTGCGTTCGAAGGCGTCGCCCTCGCGCTCGGCGGCGGTGGGGGAGACGAGCATCCCGGCGCGGTCGGCGAGCGTGAGCAGCAGCGAGCTGTCCGGCCTGGCCAGGTTCAGCCGCACCGTCCGCGCGTCGAGCACGTCGACGCCGGTCACGCTGGCCACATCGGACTTGATGTTCGACTTCGGCCCTTTGGCGCGCTCGATGTTGTACTTCACGGCCTGCGCGTCGACCGGCGTGCCGTCGTGGAACCGCACTTCCGGCCGCAGGTGCAGCACCAGCGCGTTCGGGTCGTCCTGGTTCCAGGACTCGGCCAGGCCCGGCGCGGGCTCCAGCGTCTTCGGGTCGAACGACACCAGGGTGTCGTACATGGTGTAGAGAATGGCGTGGTCCGAACCGGAGTTGCCGCGCTGCGGGTCCAAAGAGGACGGATTCGACCGCCACGCCACCCGCAGGTGCTGGCCGCCTTCGGCGGCCCCGCTGCCGCACGCGGTCAGCGCGAGCAGCAAGATCCAGACCACTGCGGCGATGCGCTTCACGCCTGGCCTCCTTCGACGCCGCGCAGCGGCAGGGATTCGGGGAAGTGGCACGCGGACCAGCGGCCCGGCTCGACCTCCCGCCACTTCGGGACCTCCTCGGCGCACCGCTGCTCCGCGTAGCGGCACCGGGTGCGGAACCGGCAGCCCGACGGCGGGTCGACCGGGCTCGGGATGTCGCCTTCGAGCACGATCCGGTCCCGCTGCTGGGCGTCGATCCGCGGCTGCGCCGAGACCAGCGCCTCGGTGTAGGGGTGCAGCGGCCGCTCCACCACCTCGTCCACCGGGCCGAGCTCCATCAGCCGCCCCAGGTACATCACCGCGACCCGGTTGGCGATGTTCGAGACCACCGCCAGGTCGTGCGTGATGAACAGGTAGGACAGCCCGAGTTCGGCCTGCAACCGGCGCAGCAGGTCGAGGATCTCCGCCTGCAGCGCCACGTCCAGCGCCGACACCGGTTCGTCGCAGACCACGAGCGCGGGATCCAGGACGAGCGCGCGGGCGATGTTCACCCGCTGCTTCTGGCCGCCGGAGAGTTCGTGCGGGTAGCGCTCGCCGTGCTCGGCCGACAGGCCGACCGACTCCAGCGCCGCGAGCGCGCGGGTCCGGCGCTCGGTGCGATTTCCCTTGCCCTGCACCACGAGCGGCTCTTCGACGCTGGACACGATGCGCATCCGCGGGTCCAGCGACGCGTTCGGATCCTGGAACACCATCTGCAACCGGGTCAGCGCCTCGCGCCTGGCCCGGCCGCGCAGCGTCGCCAGGTCCGCTCCCGCGAGGTGCACCTCGCCGCCGGTGGGGCGCACCAGTTGCAGCAGCGCGCGGCTCAGCGTGGACTTGCCGGAGCCCGATTCGCCGATCAAGCCCAGTGTTTCGCCTTCGCGCAGCGCGAAGGAAACCCCGTCGACGGCGCGCACCCGCTCGTTCTTGCGCTTGGTCGCGAACGACACCGTTAGGCCTTCTACCTGCAGTAACTCGCTCACCGGGCGACTCCTGGCAGCGTCAGTTCGGTGGTGCGGCCGCAGCGCACCGTGCGCGCGCCGGCGACCGGGAGCAGCTCGGGGCGGTGGTCCCGGCAGTCGTCGGTGGTGAAGTCGCAGCGCGGGTGGAAGACGCATCCCGGCGGCGGGGCGTCCGGCGGTGGCACCCGGCCCGGGATCGCCTTGAGCTCGGCGTGGCGGGCCTCGATCCGCGGAATCGCCTGCAGCAGCCGCGAGGTGTAGGGGTGCCGGGGCGCGCGGAGCACGTCGGAAACCGGCCCGCTCTCGACCGTTTCGCCCGCGTAGAGGGTGACCATCCGGTCGCAGAGCTCGGCGACGACGCCGAGGTCGTGGGTGATGAACAGGACCGCGGTGCCGTGCTGCCGCGTCAGATCTCGCAGCAGTTCGAGGATCTGGGCCTGGATCGTCACGTCCACGGCGGTGGTGGGTTCGTCGGCGATCAGCAGCCACGGGCGGCAGATCAGCGCGATCGCGATCATCACGCGCTGCCGCATCCCGCCGGAGAGCTGGTGCGGGTACTCGCCGAAGCGCCGCTCCGGCAACGGGATTCCGACGGCTTCGAGCATCTCGACCGCGGCCTTGCGGGCCGCCTGCTTGCCCATGCCGCGATGCGCCAGGAGGCATTCCGTGAGCTGGTGACCGACGGTGAACACCGGGTCCAGCGCGCTCATCGGCTCCTGGAACACCATGCCGAGTTCGCTGCCGCGCAGCCGCTGCCGCTCCCGCTGCGAGAGGCGGAGCAGATCGGTGCCGGCGAAGCGGATCCGGCCGTCTATCACCGCCGGTGGTGTGGGCAGCAGGCCCATCACGGCGAGCGCGGTCAGCGACTTGCCGCTGCCGCTTTCGCCCGCCATGCCGAGGATCTCGCCGGCACCGACGTAGAAGGACACGTCGCGCACGGCGGTGGTGCGGGATTTCCTGCTGCGGAAGGAGATGCTCAGGTGCTCGACTTCCAGCACCCGATCCGAGGATTTGCGGGGGAGTGTCAACGCTGGCCTCCCGAGAGTGTGTGACGTCGGGCACTCTAAGCTGTATGTAAAACTGACGTCAATATCAGTTTTTTTGATTTGCGCTAAGTTGGCGCATCTCTGTACCGAGTCACCAGGAGGTAGCGGTGGCCGTTGAGCGGCTGCAACCGGTAGCCAGCCCGAAGACGCCGAAGGGGCGCGGCTCGAAGGAATCACTGCTGCGCGCAGCGCGCACCGTGTTCGGCCGGTCGGGCTTCGCGGCGTCGCGCGTGGCGGACATCGCGGCCGAGGCGGGCATGTCCAACGGCGCGTTCTACCGGTACTACACGGACAAGCGCGAAGCGCTGGTCGAGCTGATGACGGAGTTGCTGGAAGGCCTCTTCGACCAGTCGCGCGCCCGGTGGAACCCGGCGGACGCGGTGGAGTCGGTGGTGATCAGCACGGAGCGCTACTTCCGGTACTACGAGGACAACGCGGACCTGTTCCGGGTGCTGCACGAGACGGCGCAGACGGACCCGGAGATCGAGGTGATGCAGGCCGAGAGCCGGCGCACGTTCCACGACCGGATCACGCGGATGGCCCGCAAGGGCATCGAGCGGGGTCTGATCCGCGCCAGCCTCGACCCGGAGCTCAGCGCGGCGTTCCTGGGCGGCATGACGGAGCACTACGCCTACACGCGCTTCGTCCTCCACCGCTACCCGGAACGCGAGGTCCACGAGGTGAGCCGCGAACTGGCGAACTTCTGGGCCCACGGCGCCCTGGCCTGACGCCGCGAGGGCCTGCTGGGCCGCGGTCGATTCGGCGCCGACAGAAGTTGTCAGCGGACCGAATTGGGCTCGGTCAGGGCGCTTTCCGGGCTGTATCGAACCGCGTGGAAAGTGGGGCGGGGCTGCCGCTGGGAAGGCTGCGCCTCGGATCAGGCGTCGACCGCTGTCGTGTCGTTCTCGCCGGTGCAGCACTGCGCCTCGGCGGCCGCGTTGAAGGTGGCGGAGTCGGCCTTGACGACGTAGACCTCCCAGGGTTCGCGGCCGGGGCCGTGTACCCAGACCTTGTCCTGGCGGGCGTAGCAGCAGGTGGTGTCTTCCTCGACTTCGGTGAACAGGCCGAGTGTCTTGAGTCGCTCGGTGGCGTCGTCGACCTGCTCGGTGCTGTCGACCTCGACGCCGAGGTGGTCCATCACCGTGTCCTGGCCCGGCTCGCCCTCCAGCAGCACGAGCTTGAGCGGCGGTTCGGCGATGGCGAAGTTGGCGTAGCCCGGCCGTCGTTTGGCCGGTTCGGCGCCGAAGAGCTTGGCGTAGAACGCGATCGATCCTTCGAGGTCGCCGACCCGAAGGGCGAGCTGCATGCGAGACATCTCATCTCCTTGCTTAGATATTCATCTAATCAGATGGCGACCGTAGCTTGCTCCCTTGTTGTGACGTCTGTCAAGATAGACGCATGTCGAAACAAGAGTCGCTGGCCGAGGACGCCGCCCTGTGCTGCTCGCCGGTGATGCGGGAGCCGCTGAGCGCGGAGCAGTCGGCCGAGCTGGCTCGGGTGTTCAAGGCGATCGGTGAGCCGGTGCGGCTTCGGCTGCTGTCGCTGATCGCCTCGCACGCGGGCGGCGAGGCGTGCGTGTGCGATCTGACCGGGGCGTTCGAGCTGTCCGGGCCGACGATCTCCCACCACCTCAAGGTTCTGCGCGAGGCCGGGGTCATCGAGGGCGAACGACGCGGGACCTGGATCTACTACCGCGTGCGCCCCGAGACGCTGAGCGCCGTCTCGGCCATGCTGATGCCTGCCGACGCCGGGGCGGTCACCGCATGACACGGGCAGCCGACACACCGGTGGTCGCGCGCTTGTCGACGCTGGACCGGCTGCTGCCGGTGTGGATCGGCGCCGCGATGGTGGCCGGCCTGCTGGCCGGGCGGTGGATCCCCGGCCTCGGCTGGGCTCTGGACGCGGTGCAGGTCGACGGCATCTCGCTGCCGATCGCGCTGGGCCTGCTGGTGATGATGTATCCGGTGCTGGCCAAGGTCCGCTACGACCGGCTGGACGCCGTCACCGGCGACAAGCGGCTCATGGTCTCCTCGCTGGTGCTCAACTGGGTTCTCGGCCCGGCGCTGATGTTCGCGCTGGCATGGGTGTTCCTGCCCGACCTGCCCGAGTACCGCACCGGGTTGATCATCGTGGGGCTCGCCCGCTGCATCGCCATGGTGATCATCTGGAACGACCTGGCCTGCGGCGACCGGGAAGCCGCGGCCGTGCTGGTGGCGCTGAACTCCGTGTTCCAGGTGATCGCGTTCGCCGGCCTCGGCTGGTTCTACCTGTCGGTGCTGCCAGGCTGGCTCGGCCTGCCACAGGTCGGGCTGGATGTCTCGGCGTGGCAGATCGCCAAGTCCGTCCTGATCTTCCTCGGCATCCCGCTGATCGCCGGGTACCTGACCCGCAAACTCGGCGAACGCGCCAGGGGACGGCACTGGTACGAAACCCGGTTCCTGCCCAAGATCGGCCCGGTCGCGCTCTACGGACTGCTGTTCACCATCGTGATCCTCTTCGCCCTGCAAGGCGACCAGATCACGAGTCGGCCGGTCGACGTCGTGCGCATCGCCGTGCCGCTGCTGGCCTACTTCGCGATCATGTGGGCTGGTTCCTTCGCGCTCGGCAAGGCCATCGGGCTGAACTACGAGCGATCGGTGACGTTGTCGTTCACCGCAGCGGGCAACAACTTCGAACTCGCCATCGCGGTGGCCATTGCTACCTTCGGCGTCACCAGCGGACAAGCACTCGCGGGGGTCGTCGGCCCGCTCATCGAAGTGCCCGTGCTGGTCGCCCTGGTCTACGTCTCCCTGGCCGCCCGCCGCTGGTTCGCCACGCCCGCCGCCCCGGTCGAAACCGAGCGCGCCCGCACCGCCTCTTGAGCATCCTGGAGCGATCGTGTCCCGCACCCCCGAAGTCCTGTTCGTCTGCGTGCACAACGCCGGACGTTCCCAGATGGCCGCCGCCCTCCTGCAGCACCACGCCCAAGGCAAGGTGGCCGTGCGCTCGGCCGGATCCGCACCAGCCGAGACGGTCAACCCTGCCGTCCTGACCGTCATGAGCGAGCTCGGCCTGGATTTGTCGAACGAAGTCCCCAAGAAGCTGACCACCGACGCCGTCGACGCCGCCGATGTGGTGATCACCATGGGCTGCGGCGACGCCTGCCCCGTCTTCCCCGGCAAGCGCTACCTGGACTGGGAACTCACCGACCCCGCCGGAAAGAGCGTCGACGAAGTCCGCCAAGTCCGTGACGACATCGAACGGCGCGTCCTCGACCTGCTGGCCGAGTTGATTCCCGGAACGGAGCCGGTCGACCGGTGAACGCCAACATCGCTGGCCGGTTCATTGCAGTGCGGGGCGGTGTGTAGCACGCGGACTCCCGGCTACCGGCCAGAAGTGCCCTTCGCTCGCAAGGCTTCCCGCAGAGCAACCTTGGCAGCCTCCCAACCGTCCTGATCAAGGAACCGCTTCGAGGAGGTCAGGTTTGTGCGGACGTTGGTATGCCATCGCGCTGAGTTCGCTGCTCGCGTTCTCGATCGCAGGTTGTGGCAGCGCGGCGAACTCGCAGGACGCCTTGAAGAAAGCCGACGGTGACGCAGAGGCGACACTTCGGGCAATGCCCATCGGTGCAGCCGAGTTCTCCCGGTCGGAGTCGGTCGGCATTTCCAAGTGCGAGAGCGGTGACGGTCGGTCGTCTTCGACCAGTGTCACTTACACGGCGTACAACCCTTCGCCCGACGAGGTCCACCGCGTCCTCGACGCTGCCGAGGCGTACTGGAGAACTCGCTCGGAGACGGTGGCGCGAACGGGAGATTGGTCGGTGAACGTTCACCTGGAAGACGGCGGGATCTTCAGTCCCGCCTACGAAGTCAGCGTCGTTCACGACGACTTCGCCGGATACCTCCGCGTGCACGCGGGCTACCTCTGCGTGCAGTAGCCGAAGCGTTGGGTGTGGCGCGATCGTTGAACAGGCGCCTGTCGTGGTTGGGGTTGCTACGACAACCCGAAGTGCACGCGAGCCGGAGCTGTCGCCGCCAGGAGCTCGTAGGCCTTGTGCTCGGTGTCGAGGACCTCTCGGGTTCGGGCGTTCCGGTGCCAGAGTTCGCCTTCGGCGACCGCGTGGGCGTTGCGGAGTGCGAAGAGGGAGCGCGTCAGGCGGGACCGGACATCGTCCACAGTGGTCTCTTGGCGTGAAACGGCCTCGCGGAAGGACTCCTGGGCACGGCGGCACTCGGCGATCGCCGCTTCGAGGCGGCGGGTGGTTTGGCGGTTGATCAGCAGGAGGCTCACGGCCGCCGCGATCAGCGCGCCGAGGACCGTGGTTCCGATCCGCTCGGCGACCAGGGTGTTGTGCGCCGCCGGGTTGCCGAGCGAGCCGAGGCCGAGGGCCAGGGGAGTCACGAACATCAGGCCCAGGGCGTAGTTGGCCTGCACCACGAGTTCGGCGGCCAGCTGGCAGATCACCACCAGGACGAGGATCGCCATCGGGCCCGGGTGGAAGCCGAACATCACCAGCGCCAGCAGGGCACCGGCGATGGTCCCGGTCGTGCGCTGCACCGTGCGGTGCCAGGTGCTCGTCGCGGTCGCCGACTGCAGCACCGCGCTGGCCGACACGATCGCCCAGTACTCGTGGCCGAGGCCCAACGCGTTGGTGATCAGCCCGGCGAGCAGGCACGCCACCACCATTCGCCCGGCGCCGGGCAGGAACGGCGCGATCCGCCGCGGCAGGGGAGCGGGGCGCAGATCCGGTTGAACCTGCGGCTGCGCGGTGCGGACGGCGGGTATCCGGCCGCGGTGGATCTTCCGGGACAGCGCGCGGAGCTCGGCGGCGGCGTCGGCCGGGTGGTGGAGCAGGATCTCCGCGTGGGCCAGGTGGGCGCGGATGCGGGCGAACGTGCCGCGGTGGGGCTTGCCGCGCAGCGCCGCCGACGCCCGGTGCACTGCGAGGTGCGCGCGGTGGCGGGTGGCGTGGTTCGGGGTTTCGAGGTGGTCCGCGACGGCGGCGAGGGCGCGGGCGGCGGCCACCCGGTGCGGCCCTGTCGGGTGCAACAGGCTGCCGAGCAGGCTCAGCGCCACCGACAACACCGCGGACGCGGCGGTGACCCCGACGTGCAGGCCGATGGTGGACCAGCCGTGCGAGGCGTACGCGGCCGCGCCGGCCGCGAAGACGAACATCAGGCCGCCCGGCGGGCCGAAGTCGAGCACGTCCGACGCCAGCTTCCCCAGCGCCGCGATGGCGGTGAGCACCACGACCCCGGCCAGCGGGTGGTCCGTCGCGGCGGCGATCATCGTTGCCGCCGCCACGCTCGCGACCAAGGCCAGCGCGATCAGCGACAGCAGGCGCGCCCGGCGGGACCACGTGTCGACCCGGCAGTACAGCGACGTGAAGGCGCCGAACGCGGCGAAGGGGACGAGATCGATGCGGTCCAGGGCCACCAGCGCGACTATCGGCGTGGCGAACGACACGCCGACGCGCGCCGCGGGAACCACCACGCCGCCGACCGTCCAGTTGCACCGCAGCGCCTCGCGGGTGCGCAGGGTTCGGCGGAGGCGGGAGAGAGCGGCGTGAGGAAAGACGTTCACTAGTAAAATATTACCAGATGATTTACTCGTGAAGGAGTGACGTTGGGCGACGTGGTCGGACGGATCAGCGCGCAATGGCGCGAGCAGCGCCCGGACCTGGACGTGTCCCCGATCGACGTGATCGGCAGGGTGCGGCGGCTGGGTGCGCTGACCAACCAGCTCGACGAGTCCGCGTTCGCCGACGCCGGGCTGTCGCGGATGGAGTTCGAGGTGCTCAGCGCGCTGCGGCGGGCCGGCGGCGGGCTGCGGCCCAGCCAGCTCACCAAGGAGACGCTGTCCTCCGGCGCGGCCACCACCAAGCGGCTGGCCCGGCTGGAGGCCGAGGGGCTGATCACCCGCACCTCGTCCCGGCGCGACCGGCGGGAGATCGACGTGCGGCTCACCGAACGCGGGCTGGAGCTGATCGACCGGCTGTTCCCGGCGCAGCTGGAGCGCGAACGCGACCTGCTCGCGCCGCTGGCCGCCGAAGAACGGGAGAAACTGGGCGAACTGCTGGCCAAGGTGCTGGAGTCACTGGACGGAACCGCGCGGTGACCCGCTGTCCAGCGGCGAGGCGCGTGCCGGTGCCTGATCTCGGTGGGTTAAAGTTCTTCGGTTCATCACGGGTGTTTCCCGCGACCTGGCGAACTCGGCGTGATCGTTCGATCACGAAACGGTGGTCGACGTCGGTCGCCTGATCGAGAGGACCCAGTTGGCCACGGTGCAGTTCGAGTCCGGCCGTGCTGTCCTGAATCTCGGCGGCCTGCCGGACCGGCTTCGGGGAATCGTCGTGAACCACTCCCGCGCCGTCTTCGCGGTCTCGGTGCCGCTGCTGATCGCGTCCTTCGCGCTGCTGGTGCTGATGGGGCGGGCTGGGCTGACCCAGGGTTCCGGCATCGACTACCAGGTGTACCGCTGGGCGGTGCACACCTGGTTGGCCGGCGGCGACATCATGAACACGGCCCCGACCGTAAGCATCGGCCGGGTGCTGCCCTGGGTTTACCCGCCGTTCGCGCTGCTGCCGCTGCTGCCGTTCGCGCTGCTGCCGTTCGTCGCCGGGCTGGTCGCGCTCTACGTCGTGGACCTGCTCGCCATCGGCTCGGCGCTGTACCTGGTCACCCGCCACATGTGGCCGGTGGTCGGCAAGCGCGGCGCGCTCGCGGTGGCGATGGCGCTGCTGCCCTGGACGCTGTTCCTGGAACCGGTGTTCGCCTCGTTCGGGCTGGGCCAGATCAACATCGCGCTGATGGGGCTGGTCATCGTCGACTGCCTGGCGCCCAATCCGCGCTGGCCGCGCGGCATGCTGATCGGCATCGCCGCGGCGATCAAGCTCACTCCCGCGGCCTTCCTGCTGTTCTTCCTGTTCCGCAAGGACTTCCGCGCCGTCGGCACCGCGGTGGCGACGGCCGTCCTCGGCACCCTGGCGGGCTTCGCGCTGAACTACCAGGCCGCCGTGGAGTACTGGTTCGGAAAGGGCCCGGCGCACGGCGTCAGCGGCTCCGCCTTCCACACCAACCAGTCGATCATGGGCGGACTGGCCCGGCTGGAACTCGCTCCGGTGGCGCAGAACGGGATGTGGCTGGTGCTTTCGCTGGCCTGCACGGCCGTCGTGGCCTTCGCGATCCGCCGGACCGAGCCGGTGCTCGCCGTGACCGCCAACGGCCTGCTCGCGCTGCTGGTGTCGCCCACGTCGTGGTCGGATCACTGGGTCTGGTGCGCGCCGGGGCTGCTGGTGCTGCTCGGCTACGCCGTTCGGCTGCGCAGCCCGGGCTGGCTGCTCGCTGCCGGGGTGACGCTGCTGACCGTGCTCGTCTCGTCGTTCCGGATGCTGCCCACCGGCCCGCCGTGGACGCCGCTGCAGCACCTGTTCGGCAATCCCTACCTGCTTCTCGGATTTGCACTTCTTGCGCTTCTCGGTCGTTTTGCCCGAAATCGCCCGCGGCTGACTGGGCCGGAAGAACCACTCGCTACGGCCGCGATCAGGAGTTGAGCCGGCGTCCGGCTCGACATTGGACGGTCTGCGGTGACGAACTCGTTGGCAATCGGGTGAGTCTGCCATGGTGCACGCGGAGTGTGCGGTCGAACACGGTAAACGCTTGTTCTGAACCGAATCCGAACTCGTAGTGCGGCGATTCGGTGGTGCGCAAGAAGATCGTGAACAATGCCACTCGGGGCGTCGAACAGTCGCGTATGGACATTGTCGTGGTGCAGAATTCCCGAGCCCGCCGGGTTTGTGACAACGCTGTCCCAATGGCTGGGAGCTCCGTCATCTCCGTTTAACTTCGTGTTACTCAGCGGTAGCTTTCCGGCCGCTCGCTATGTAGAGTGCCTCAAACTGACCAAGAGTGCAACGGCGCATCCTTTTGTCAGTGCCCCCAAAGGCTCTTGCGGGATCGCAGTGGGTGAGTCATGCCCTGCTGCGACCCGCGGCCTGACGACGGGAGGTCTGATGCCCCAATCCCACCATGCAAGAAAATTGGCGCAGCGCAGCGCCGCTGCCCAGGGTCTTTACGACCCGGCCTACGAACATGACGCGTGCGGTGTCGCATTCGTCGCCGACCTGCGAGGTCGGCGCAGCCACGACCTGGTTGCCAAAGCGCTGACGGCGCTGCGCAACCTGGAGCACCGCGGCGCCAAGGGCGCCGACCCGGACACCGGGGACGGCGTCGGGCTGCTGACCCAGCTCCCGGACGAGTTCTTCCGCGCCGTCGTACCGTTCGACCTGCCCGAACGCGGCGGCTATGCGGTGGGCACTGCGTTCCTGCCCGCCGACGAAGGCGAAGCGGAGCAAACCGCGGCGAACATCGAGCGGATCGTGGCCGAGGAGGGCCTGCGACTGCTCGGCTGGCGCGAACTTCCGGTGGAGCCCAGCTGCGCCGGCAGTTCGGCGCGCGAGACGATGCCGAGCTTCCGCCAGCTCTTCCTCGGCCACGGCACCGATGCCGCGCACGGCGAGACGGCGCTGGAGTTCGAGCGGCGCGCGTTCTGCGTCCGCAAGCGGGCCGAGCACGAAGCCGACGTGTACTTCCCGAGCCTGTCGGCGCGCACCATCGTCTACAAGGGGATGCTGACCGAAGCGCAGCTCGGCGCGTTCTACCCCGACCTGCACGACGAGCGGTTCGCCAGCGCGATCGGCCTGGTGCACAGCCGGTTCTCCACCAACACGTTCCCGTCCTGGCCGCTGGCGCACCCGTACCGGTTCATCGCGCACAACGGTGAGATCAACACGCTCAAGGGCAACCGCAACTGGATGCGGACCCGCGAGAGCATGCTGGCCACCGACCTGATCCCCGGTGACCTGCAGCGGCTCTACCCGATCGCGACGCCGGACGCCAGCGACTCGGCGACCTTCGACGAGGTGCTGGAACTCCTGCACCTGGGCGGCCGGTCGCTGCCGCACGCGGTGCTGATGATGATCCCCGAGGCGTGGGAGAACCACGCCGAGATGGACCCGGCCCGCCGCGCGTTCTACGAGTTCCACAACTACCTGATGGAACCCTGGGACGGCCCCGCGCTGGTGGCGTTCACCGACGGCACCCAGATCGGTGCGGTGCTCGACCGCAACGGGCTGCGACCGGGGCGCTACTGGGTCACCGAGGACGGGCTCGTGGTGCTGGCCAGCGAGGTCGGCGTGCTGGAGGTCGACGCGGACAAGGTCGTCCGCAAGGGTCGCCTGCAGCCGGGCCGGATGTTCCTGGTCGACACAGACAAGGGCCGCATCATCGACGACGACGAGATCAAGGGCGAACTCGCCGCCGAGTTCCCGTACCAGGAGTGGCTGGACGGGGGCGTGGTGCACCTGGCGGACCTGCCGGACCGCGAACGCGAGCTGCCCTCGCACGACTCGCTGGTGCACCGGCAGCAGGTCTTCGGCTATTCGCAGGAAGAGCTGGGCGTCCTGCTCAAGCCGATGGCCAGCACCGGCGCCGAGCCGATCGGCTCGATGGGCAACGACGTGCCCTTCGCCGCGTTCTCCGAGCGGCCGCGGCAGCTGTTCGACTACTTCACGCAGCTGTTCGCGCAGGTCACCAACCCGCCGCTGGACGCGATCCGGGAAGAGCTGGTCACCTCGCTGCGCACCCACGTCGGGCCGGAGCACAACCTGCTCGACCACGACCCGCAGGCCTGCCGCAATCTGGCGCTGCCGTTCCCGGTGCTGGACAACGACGAGCTCGCCAAGATCGTGCACCTCAACGACGACGGCGACCGCCCGGGCCTGAAGCCCGCGGTGATCGACGCGACCTTCCACGTCGCCGGCGGCGGCGAGGCGCTGCGCACGCGGCTCGACGAGATCTGCGAAGAGGTCTCGGCCGCCGTCGCGAGCGGGGCGCACGTGCTGGTGCTCTCGGACCGCTCGGCGGACGCCGAGCACGCGCCGATCCCGTCGTTGCTGACGACCGGCACCGTGCACCACCACCTGGTGCGCGAGAAGAAGCGCACCCAGGTGGGCCTGATCGTCGAAGCCGGCGACGTCCGGGAAGTGCACCATGTCGCTCTTCTCATCGGTTACGGCGCCGCTGCCGTTAACCCGTATGTGGCGATGGCCACCGTCGAAGATCTGGTGCGCGGCGGCGTGATCAAGGGCGTGGACGCCAAGCAGGCCACCGCGAACCTCATCAAGGCGCTGGGCAAGGGCGTCCGCAAGACCATGTCCAAGATGGGCGTGTCCACTGTGGCCTCCTACACGGGCGCGCAGATCTTCGAGGCCATCGGCCTCGGCGACGAGGTCGTGCGGCAGTGCTTCACCGGCACCACCTCGCGGCTCGGCGGCGTCGGATTCGACGTGCTGGCCGAGGAAGTCGCCGACCGGCACCGGCGGGCCTACCCCTCCGACGGTGTCTTGGCCCCGCACCGGACGCTGCAGGTCGGCGGCGAGTACCAGTGGCGGCGCGAAGGCGAGCCGCACCTGTTCAACCCGCAGACGGTGTTCAAGCTCCAGCACTCCACCCGCAGCGGCCGCTACGAGGTGTTCAAGGAGTACACCCGGGCCGTCGACGACCAGTCGCGGGAACTGATGACCCTGCGCGGGCTGTTCAAGTTCCGCGAGGGCGAGCGCAAGCCGGTGCCGATCGACGAGGTCGAGTCGGTGTCGTCGATCGTCAAGCGGTTCGCCACCGGCGCCATCTCCTACGGGTCGATCTCGCAGGAGATGCACGAGGTGCTGGCCATCGCGATGAACCGGTTGGGCGGCAAGTCCAACACCGGCGAGGGCGGCGAGGACGCCGAGCGGTTCACCCCGGACGCCAGCGGCGATTCGCGGCGCTCGGCGATCAAGCAGGTCGCCAGCGGCCGGTTCGGCGTGACCAGCGAATACCTGGTCAACTCCGACGACATCCAGATCAAGATGGCGCAGGGCGCGAAGCCCGGCGAGGGTGGGCAGCTGCCCGGCCACAAGGTGTACCCGTGGGTGGCCAAGACGCGGCACTCCACGCCGGGCGTGGGGCTGATCTCGCCGCCGCCGCACCACGACATCTACTCGATCGAGGACCTGGCGCAGCTGATCCACGACCTGAAGAACGCCAACCCCAGGGCGCGGATCCACGTCAAGCTGGTGTCCGAGGTCGGCGTCGGCACGGTCGCCGCGGGCGTGTCCAAGGCACACGCCGACGTGGTGCTGATCTCCGGTCACGACGGCGGCACCGGTGCTTCGCCGCTGTCGTCGATCAAGCACGCCGGCGGTCCGTGGGAGCTCGGGCTGGCCGAGACGCAGCAGACGCTGCTGGCCAACGACCTGCGCGACCGGATCGTGGTGCAGACCGACGGCCAGCTCAAGACCGGGCGCGACGTGGTGATCGCGGCCCTGCTCGGGGCCGAGGAGTACGGATTCGCCACTGCGCCGCTGGTGGTTTCCGGCTGCATCATGATGCGGGTCTGCCACCTCGACACCTGCCCGGTGGGCGTGGCGACGCAGAACCCGCAGCTGCGCGAGAAGTTCACCGGCAAGGCCGAATACGTGGTGAACTTCTTCGAGTTCATCGCGCAGGAAGTGCGGGAATACCTGGCGGAGCTGGGATTCCGGTCGCTGGCCGAGGCGATCGGGCAGGCCGGCCTGATCGACACCTCCGAGGCCGTGCGGCACTGGAAGACCCAGGGCCTCGACCTCACGCCGATCACGCACGTGCCGGAACTGCCGCGCGGCGCCGCGCGGCACCAGACCACCGAGCAGGACCACGGTCTGGAGAAGGCGCTGGACAACACGCTGATCCAGCTGTGCGAAGGGGCGCTGAAGGAAGGCAACCCGGTGCGGCTGGACATGCCGGTGCGCAACGTCAACCGCACGGTCGGCACCATGCTCGGCTCGGAGCTGACGCGGCGGTGGGGCGGCGAAGGCCTGCCGGACGACACCATCGACGTGACGTTCACCGGCTCGGCCGGGCAGTCCTTCGGCGCGTTCGTGCCGCGCGGCATCACCCTGCGGCTGCAGGGCGACGCCAACGACTACGTCGGAAAGGGCTTGTCCGGCGGGCGAATCGTGGTTCGCCCGGACGCGTCCGCGCCGTTCGCGGCCGAGCAGAACATCATCGCGGGCAACGTGCTGCTCTACGGTGCGACCGGCGGCGAGCTGTTCGTGCGCGGCGTCGTCGGCGAGCGGTTCTGCGTGCGCAACTCCGGCGCAGTGGCCGTCGTCGAAGGCGTCGGCGACCACGGTTGCGAGTACATGACCGGTGGTCGCGTGGTGATCCTCGGCGAGACCGGGCGCAACTTCGCGGCCGGCATGTCCGGCGGTGTCGCGTACCTGCTGGACCTGGACGCCAGGCGGATCAACCCCGAGATGGTGGACCTGGATCCGCTGGACGACGCCGACCGCGAGTTCCTGCACGACCGGGTGCGGCGGCACTACGAGCAGACCGAGTCGGCGGTGGCGCGTGAGCTGCTCGCCGACTGGGACACCGCGGTCGAGCGCTTCGGCAAGGTCATGCCGAGGGACTTCAAGCGGGTGCTCGCCGCCCGGACCGCCGCCGAACGCGACGGGCGCGACGTCAACGAGGCGATCATGGAGGCCGCACATGGCTGATCCCAAGGGGTTCATGACGACGCCGCGGGAAACGCCGCGGCGTCGCCCGGTGGACGTGCGCATCAAGGACTGGCGCGAGGTCTACCTGGAGTTCGAACAGCCCAAGCTGCAGAAGCAGGCCGGCCGCTGCATGGACTGCGGGATCCCGTTCTGCCACCAGGGTTGCCCGCTGGGCAACCTGATCCCGGAGTGGAACGACCTGGCGTGGCGGGACGACTGGCAGGAGGCCGCGGAGCGGCTGCACGCCACGAACAACTTCCCGGAGTTCACCGGGACGTTGTGCCCGGCGCCGTGCGAAGCGGCGTGCGTGGTCGGCATCAACGCCGACCCCGTCAGCATCAAGCAGGTCGAGATCACCATCATCGACAAGGCCTGGGAGGCCGGCCACGTCCGCCCGCAGCTGCCGCGCGCCAGCACGGGCAAGAAGGTGGCCGTGGTCGGCTCCGGGCCCGCCGGGCTCGCCGCCGCGCAGCAACTGACCCGCGTGGGCCACAGCGTTGTGGTCTACGAGCGGGCGGACCGCGTCGGCGGGCTGCTGCGCTACGGCATCCCGGAGTTCAAGATGGAGAAGCAGCGGCTGGACCGGCGGCTCGGCCAGATGCGGGCCGAGGGCACCGAATTCCGCACTGGCGTGAACGTCGGCGTGGACGTCACGGTGGAGCAGCTGCGCGACGACTACGACGCGGTGGTCCTCGCCGGCGGTGCTACGCAGGCGCGAGACCTGCCGGCGCCGGGGCGCGAGCTGGACGGCGTGCACCAGGCGATGGAGTACCTGCCGCTGGCCAACAAGGTGCAGGAGGGCGACCTCACGCGCTCGCCGATCCACGCCGAGGGCAAGCACGTGGTCGTCATCGGCGGCGGTGACACGGGCGCGGACTGCGTCGGCACGGCGCACCGGCAGGGCGCGGCTTCGGTGACGCAGCTGGAGATCATGCCGACGCCGCCGGCGTCGCGCTCCGAGGCGCACCCGTGGCCGACCTACCCGATGATCTACCGGGTCTCCTCGGCGCACGAGGAAGGCGGGGAGCGCCTGTTCTCGGTCAACACCCAGGAGTTCCTGGGCGACGACCAGGGGCAGGTGCGAGCGCTGCGGCTGGTGGAGGTGCGGCGCACCGACAACGGCTTCGAGCCGGTCGAGGGCACCGAGCGCGAGCTGCCGGCGCAGCTGGTGCTGCTCGCGATGGGCTTCGTCGGCCCGGAACGAGCAGGCCTCCTGGACGATCTGGGCGTATCCCTGGACGCCCGCGGCAACGTCGCTCGCGACGAGAACTTCATGTCCAGTGTGGACGGAGTCTTCTCGGCGGGAGACATGGGCCGGGGCCAGTCCCTGATCGTCTGGGCGATCGCCGAAGGCCGCTCCGCGGCGGCGGGAGTCGACCGCTACCTGGCGGGCCGCAAGATCCTGCCGGCGCCGATCGCACCGACCGACCGCCCGATGGTCTGATCGAAGTCACCGCAAGACGCGGGGCGCCCTCGGCCAGCTGAAGTGGGCCCCGGAAGTTGGACTCGGTAATTGAGAGTCTAGGCAGCGAGGGCCTGGGCCCGGTATTGCACCGGGCTCAGGCCCTCGCAGTGT
>NZ_JBFAKG010000089.1:0-40473 GCF_040655595.1 Saccharopolyspora sp. NPDC050389 | reverse complement strand
AACAAAGCCCTACTAAGCGGCTGCGCCGCTTCAAAGACAAAACCCCGCGCTACCACACCTCACACCACGACATCCAAAACAGCCTCTATAGCGACCCAAAACACTCACGTCTCGTCGCCAGCGGAGCGGAAGTCCGGGGCAGCGGTTCGGGGCCGAGATCGCCCGGTGCGATCGCAGCCCAAGATTAGGCTTGCCTAAGTTCATCGGATGAGGGGAAGTCGATGCGCTCGCGCTGCAGCACGCTCGTGTGACTGGTGGTGGTCGTCCTGGTGGCCGGGATCGCCGCGGTGATCGGCGGTTGCGCCGGTCCGCGGCCCGACGATGCCGGGCCGGCCCGCACCAACACCGACGTCAAGGGGTGCCAGGTCGCCGTCCCGGTCCAGCCGGCCCGGATCGTGACGTCGAGCGAGCCCACCCTGGAAGGCGCGCTCGCCCTCGGCTTCAAGCCGGTCGGCGTCGCCTCCGCGCGGGGGCAGCAGGGCGTCGCGCCCTACCTGGCCGGGAAAAGCGGGGACGCGAAGGTCGTCGCCTCCACCGCCGAGCCCGATCTGGGCGCGATCGTCGCGGCCCGGCCGGACCTGATCCTGGTGGACTACACCGTCGGCTCGAAGAACCAGCTGGACGCGTTGGCTGGCATCGCGCCGACGGCGTACGTCAGCGACGCGGGCGCGGACTGGCGGAGCGCGTTCACCGCCTTCGCCGATGTGGTCGACCGCTCCGCAGACGCGCAGCGCGTGATCGCCGACCACGACGCGGCCGTGGCCCGCGCCCGCGATGAGTTCGCAGGCCACAGTGGACAGACGGCCGGCATCGTGCGCTGGGACGGCGAAGGCCCGCGCATCGTGGGTTCGGGCGGGCACGCCAACGAGGTCGTGCGCGGCATCGGGCTGGACCGGCCGGCCGCGCAGCGGGAGAAGGTGTCCAACCGGACCCCGGTGGTCAGCCTGGAACAGCTGGACAAGCTCGACAGCGGACTGGGTCTTCTTCGGGAACCGACAATTTCGCGGGAAATTGACTATCACCCGGGTGAACGCACATTTCCCGAGAAATTGTCGTCCCTGCGCTCACGCTGGCGGGGCTTGCTGGGCGCGGCGCTAGTCGATCTGCTCCTGGATCCAGTCGGCGATGACGTCCACTCTGGACGTGGTCTCCGGCTGGGCGTGCGGGCAGTCCGGCCCGCCGCTCTCGACCGACACCAGCGCGTCCGCACCGGCGCCGCGGTTCTCGAAGTAGGGCGCCCCGGAGTCGGTGGGGCAGGCGCTGGTGTCGGGGCTCGGCCAGCTGCCGGTGACGGTCGTGATGGCGTCCTGCACGTCGTGCACCTGGACCTTGCCGACCTGCAGGTGGGTGGCGGGCTCGGTCGCGTCGGCGGATTCCTGGCCCCAGCCGGCCAGCACCAGGGTTTCCCCGGGACGGGGCGGCGTCGAGCGCAGGGCCAGGGGCCGCACGTCGTCGATCGGCTCGGCGAGACGGACGACCGCGACGTCGTTCACGGGCGACTGCCGGACCTCCACCACCTCCACCTCGTGGCCCTCGTCCTCGTCGGCGTCGTCGGTGCGCCCCACGATCGCGGTCGTCGGGTACGGGGTGGGGCCGCTGACCGGCTTGCGGTCGACGTCGTGGAAGCAGTGCCCGGCGGTGATCACCCACTGCGGATCGATCAGCGCGCCCGAGCAGGCGCTGTCGTACTTGCTGCCGTCGGGCTTGGGGATGTCGGTCATCAGGAACTTCACGGCGAACGGGAAGGCGCCGTCCTCGGCGTCCCGGGCGTTGGCCACCGCACCAGCGGGCACGGACACCGCCACGCCCACTCCGACGGCGGCGGCAGCGGCGACGACCCCGGCGATCACTTTGGGCCGCAGTACTCGTAACACGGCAATCCTCCGAATCCTGGAGAGCGCGCAGATCGGCTTGCGTAGCGGGATATCAGCGGCCGCCTCGACCCCGGAGGGATGGGCGCCGCGAACCCGCGGCGGTGCCGATCGGGGGGGGGGGGGGGGGGTGCGCGGAAGCGGTCTCGCCGCTTTCCCGTCGCCGACTCCACCGCAGCGCCCCGCCGCTTCCGATCCGCGCGGGCTCTTGTTCACATTGGTCCATTGCGGAGTCAATATCAACTGCGGCCGGGACGGCAAGCCGATTGGCGAATTTCCGGGAGGTCCCTCACGAACTTGTGAGCGCGTCGTTACCCGCGCCCCGGTTGGTGCGGGGTTTCCCCGCCGGGGCCGGGTCCCCTTTCCGAGACCTGCCGAATGCTCGCGGCAGTGCATAGCTTCGGGAGCGTGCGATCTCGTGCCAAGTGGACGGCGGTGTTCTGCGCGGTGTCGGCGCTCGTGGCACCCGCTGCGTTCGCCGCGCCCGAGCTGCCGCCGATCACCCAGACCCTGACGGCGAATCAGGGCTGCCGCACACCGTCCACAGCGGACACATATGACATCCCGTGGGCGCAGGCCAGGCTCCGCCCGGACCGGGCGTGGCAGCGAACCCCACCGCCGCCGCGGCGAGCGCCAGCAGGGCGTTGACCGTGATCGCACGCCACCCGAGGCGGATCGAGACCCGCCCGACCCGCAGCACTGATGTCACAGCTTCGCCACCTTCCTGCGCCGCACCAGCGCGATGAACACCGGAGCGCCGATCAGCGCGGTCATCAGGCCCACCGGCAGCTCGGTGCGCTCGCCGAGCACGACCCGAGCCAGCACGTCCGAGCCGAGCAGCAGGACGGGCGCCAGCAACGCCGAATGCGCCAGGATCCAGCCTTGGGCGGAGACCCGGGGTTCCAGGACTTCTTGGCGCTGGAGCTGATGCCCCGGGCCGAGCACGAGTTCGGCGCGGCGGCACAGCCGGACCGGTCGATCATCGCCGGTCAGAGCTTCGGCGGGATCACGGTCCTGATGACGGCGCACCGGCATCCGCAGCGATTCGGCAAGGTGCTCAGCCAGTCGCCGTCGCTGTGGAAGGCGCCCGAGATCATCCGGGCCTACGCCGACGAGCCGTGCGATCTCCGGCTGCACCTCTCGGTCGTTACGAGCGGAGCATGGCCGACGACACCCGCGAACTGCACGGGCACTGCGTGGCGCACGGTCAGCGCGCGTCGCTGACCGAGTACGTGGGCGGGCACGAGTTCATCTGCTGGCGCGGCTGCCTCGCGGACGGCCTGCAGGAACTCACTCGCCCCTGAAGACCTCGTCGATGCCGTTGCGCTTGCAGAACTCGGTCAGCTTCGCGGGGTCGGCGAAGAGGTACGTGGTCGATTCGTTCCCGACCTCGACGAACCGGCGCGGGTCGCTCGGGTCGGCGGGGCGCAGGGCGTGGGCCATCCCGGCGGTCACCTCGATGTCGAGGTAGTCGCCGTTGTCCTCG
This sequence comes from Saccharopolyspora sp. NPDC050389, assembly GCF_040655595.1. Classification (NCBI taxonomy): domain Bacteria; kingdom Bacillati; phylum Actinomycetota; class Actinomycetes; order Pseudonocardiales; family Pseudonocardiaceae; genus Saccharopolyspora; species Saccharopolyspora sp. NPDC050389. The sequence goes on along the minus strand of NZ_JBFAKG010000089.1, from coordinate 37,116 downwards.
GTCTCCCAGGAGTGCGACGAACCGCGGTGGGTGAAGGAGAAGCGGAACCCCTCGATCTCCTCTTCCTCGATGTCGTCGATCTCGGCGGTGTCGCCGTCGGCATCGAGGACGACCATCTCGACGTCGGAGGCCTCGACGGCGCCGCCGGAGGCCTCGACGAACTCGGCCAGGAGGTCGGCGTAGCCCGGCGGGTAGAACCCGGAATCCACCTCGAATTCGACCGAACGGCCCGCCCGCTCGAACACCGCCAGCAGCAGGTCGTACGGGGACACCGGATCGGGGGCCAGCTCGTCCGCGGCCTCCGCAGCCCATTCCGGCACCAGGCCGAGACCGGTCAGCTCTGCCGCGAGGTCGCGGGCCGACGCGGCGTTCATGACCAGGCTTCGGAGGCGGGGCAAATCTTCGTCGTACTGGTCGCGTTCGGCGAGCTTCTCGACGGCCCGGGTGGCGGCCGCCATCGCGATGGGCCCGCCGATGCGGACCAGCGCATCGCAGAACTCCCACGGGGATCGCCGCGCCGCCTTCGTGACGATCCGTACCACCAGTTCGGCGACTTCGGGATCGGCCGTTCCGCGGTAGCGCTCGCTGAGCACCTCGATCGCGTCTTCCGGGAACCGCTGCCACTGCTCCCGGGCGTGGCGTTCGGCGAGAGCGAGGTCCAGCACCGCGATGGCCTGCAGGGCCATGGCCGCCGCTTCCTGGTGCGGCGATTCCAGCGCTACTTTCTCCAGCAGCGGCAGGCTTTCCCGGCCGCGGCTGGTCAAAGCATCCACTGTGTACCGGGTGTACCCGTTCATGAGCCGGTCCGCGCACCGCTCCAGCGCCCATTCATAAGCTCCCGGCTCGGCTCTCGCGGCTATCGTCGTCAGCGCATCCGCAGGCCACTGCGCGTGGTCGATCGGCAGGTCCAGCCACCGGCGCACCTGGTCGGCCACCTCGCGGCTGGGCCAGGTTTCGGCGGCGGCGTTCAGGAGCAACCAAGCGGTCGAAGTGCGTTCATCGTCGCTCGGCAGTTCATCGATCGCCGACTGCGCCAGCCGCAGCAGCCGTGGCCCGGCTGCCGCGATGCGGAGGATGCCGAGCGTGGCGGCGGCGCTGCGGTGCAACGCCTCGTCGTCGGAGCCCAGCATTTTCAGCAGCCACGGGCCGAGCAGATCTTCGTGCTCGGTGAGCGCCGCCAAACCGGACTCGTCCGCGCCGATCCGGAGAGCGACAGCGGTGTCATCCCAGCAAGCGGGGTCGGCCACCAGGTCGGCGAGCAGATCACCAGCGGCCTCGTCCCGAAGGCGGGCGAGAGCCACGGCGGCGAACGTCCGGTCCCAGCCCGTGCCGGACCGGGCGGCCGTCCGCAGTTCGGCACGGTCCTCCTCGGTCATCGCGGCGAGCAGCCGCAGATCTGTCGCGTCGTGGAAGGAGATGTCGCCGGGAGCCGCGAGTATCGCGACCAGGCGAGACGGCCGAGTGGTCAAGTCCTGCTCCTGTGCAGCTGGTCGAACAGATGTGTGGAAGCTAGCAATCACCAGGCGCGAGGAACCGGGTTTTGACCGGGATCGGGGCCGGTGCTTTTCGCATGAGGACGGCGCGATGGTCCGTGCACCCGAGCTTTCCGTCACATGGCGCAAGAGCAGCCGTAGTTGACCTCGTGAGCGTTGGTTCCGGTTCTTACCGGCTTGAACGCTCACGAGCATCGCGGGCCAGGCTGAGCCCTCGGGACGTCCGTTCTGTCGGATCGCTACGCTCGTGGTGTCACCCCGTCGAGCCTGTTTGGGGAGCCGCTGTCATGTACCCCTCGCACCGTCCGCGCCGACTGCGTCGCAACCCCGCGCTGCGCCGACTGGTTTCCGAGACCTCCGTGGAGCCCCGTCACCTGGTGCTGCCGATGTTCGTTCGCGAGGGCGCGAGCGAACCGGTTCCGATCCCGTCGATGCCGGGCGTCGTGCAGCACAGCCGTGACTCGCTGCGCAAGGCCGCCGTCGACGCCGTCAGTGCCGGTGTCGGCGGGCTGATGCTCTACGGCGTGCCGACCACGCACGACGCCGAAGGTTCCGGCGCGGTCGACCCGGACGGCATCCTCAACGTCGCGCTGCGCGACTTGCACTCCGAGCTCGGCGACGACACCGTGCTGATGGCCGACCTGTGCCTGGACGAGTTCACCGACCACGGGCACTGCGGCGTGCTGGACGAGGACGGCAACGTCGACAACGACCGCACGCTGCAGATCTACGGCGAGATGGCCGTGGTCCAGGCCCAGTCCGGGGCGCACGTGGTGGCCCCGAGCGGCATGATGGACGGCCAGGTCGGCGTGATCCGCGACTCGCTCGACGCGACCGGCTTCGGCGACACCTCGATCCTGGCCTACTCGGTGAAGTACGCCTCCGCCTTCTTCGGCCCGTTCCGCGACGCGGTGGACTCGCAGCTCAAGGGCGACCGCAAGACCTACCAGCAGGACCCGGCCAACGGCCGGGAGGCGCTGCGCGAGGCCGACCTCGACCTCGCCGAGGGCGCCGACATGGTGATGGTCAAGCCCGCGATGTCCTACCTGGACGTGCTGCGCGACATCGCCGGCGTGGCCGACGTGCCGGTGGCCGCCTACCAGGTGTCCGGCGAGTACTCGATGATCGAGGCCGCGGTCGCCAACGGCTGGCTGGACCGGCAGCGCACCGTGCTGGAAACGCTGACCTCGATCCGCCGGGCCGGCGCCGACATCGTCCTGACCTACTGGGCGGCCGAAGTCGCGCGCTGGCTGCCGGACGCGCGGGCATGACGGACCTGGGGCAGCGGGTGGACGCGTTCGGCCGACCGGTACCGGAGCCAGAGCCGCCATCGGCGCCGCAGGCGCTGCAGACGGCGAAGTGGCTGTGGATCGGATCGGTGCTGCTCGGCGTCGTGCAGGCGTTCGTCCAGCTCCTCGACCGCCCCAAGCTGATCGCCGAGCTGCGCCACCTGGAGCCGACGCTGACCCAGCAGGATCTGGAGGCCGCGGCCAACAGCGGGATCATGTTCACGTTCCTGTTCAAGGCGCTGATCCTGCTGGTGTACCTGATGCTGTCCCGGCGGATGCTGGAAGGCCGCAACTGGGGGCGCGTCGTGCTCACCGTCTTCGGCGGCTTCGGGATCTTCAACGCGCTGATCACGGTGCTCACCGTCTCGCTGGTCGGCGGCGCGCTGATCCGCGAGCTCACCGGCGTTGGGATCACCGGTGCGGACGTCGCGTTCTCGCTGGTCGTGATGGTCGTCCAGATCGCCGCGATCGTGTTCATGTACCGCCCGGAAGCGAACCGGTTCTTCCAGGCGGTGCGGCAGCGGCGGCTCGGTCACGCACCGGGGCGGCCAGGTAACGGTTGGTCATAATGCCTGGACGGCGGCCGTCGCGATTCCTAACCTTGAGCAGGTGACACCGCCACAGGAACCCGAGCGCGACCCGCACACCGCCCCGCAGGTGCCCGGCCACGAGCTGTCCGGGCCGTGGCGGCCGAGCACGATCGACTACGCGTTCTGGGCGGGGATCGCCAGCGTGGTGGTGGGCTTCGCGATGCTGGCGGCGGCGTTCCTGCTGGTATCCGACGCCGAGCTGCAGCTGGTGCTGGACGAGACCGCCGCGCAGGGCCAGCCGCTCACGATGGAGCAGGCGCACAGCATCTACAACGCGGTGCTGGTGATGTTGGTCGTGATCGTGGCGGCCATCGCGGCGTTGTGGATCATGTTCCTGTTCTTCATGAGGCGCGGGCGGAACTGGGCCCGGATCGTCATCACGGTGGTCGGGGCGGTGTGGATCCTGCTCACGATCCCGTCGGTCGGTGGCGGCGGCATGGGCAGCGTCCTGGCCACGCTGCTGTCCGTGCTGCAGTTGCTGGCGGTGGCGGCGACCATCGTTTTCGCGTACCTCGCACCGTCGAACCAGTACTTCCAGCACGGCCGGCACCGGTGAGCGCATTCCGAAACGTCGGAATGGTCCGCTGTATTAGTGTTTTCGGGTGACGTCGCCTCAGAACCCCTGGCAGCAGAGCCCGAATCCGCAGCCTGCGGGTCATCCGCAGGCACCGGCGGGCTATTCGGCACCCGGTGGGAAGCCGCGCTTGCCCGGCACCGTGAACTTCGCGAGCATCCTCGGGCTCGTGGTGCCGCCGCTGTCCGCGGTGCTGAGCGTCATCAACTTCGTGGTGCTGCTCGTCATGTTCAGCGAGTACTTGAAGAGCCTTTGGTCGACCCTGGCCGTCAGCGCCTTCTTCACTCTCGCCGCGGTGGTGTGCGCCGTCCTCTGGATCGTCTTCTCGCTGATGATGCGGCGCGGGCGCGGCTGGGCGCGGATCGCGCTGGTGGTCCTGGCCGCCGTCTGGCTGCTCTACGACCTCTACTCGATCATCAACTTCGTCGTGATCACCGGCGGCAACATCGGGCCGGCCTTCGACTCGCCGTCCGCCATCATCGGCATGTTCCAGATGTTCCTCGTGGTCGTGACGACCGTGCTGTTCCTCATCCTGGTCTTCCTGAAGCCGTCGAACGACTACTTCAAGGCCGTGCGGGGCAGGTGAGCCCGGCCGGACGGCGGCTCTGCCCTGTTCACGAGCGTGGCCGTCCGGCACCCGGGTATACGGGAAGTCGACCCGCCGAGCTGATCGCGTGTATTACGGTCGGCGGGTGACGTCGCCTCAGAACCCCTGGCAGCAGGGACCGAATCCGCAGCAGTTCGCGCCGCAGCCGGGTTACCCGCAGCAGGCCCGGTTCGGACACCCGCAGCAGCCGTCTGGAGCGAAGCCGCCCGCGCCCGGCACCTTGAAATTCGCGAGCATCGTCGGGCTCGTGATCCCGCCGCTGTCCGCGGTGCTGAGCGTCTTGACCTTGGTGCTCCTGCTCGTCGAGATCGGCGAGTACGCGTTGAGCTCCTGGTCCTTCATGGTCTTCCAGGGCGGATTCACCTTCGCCGCGGTGGTGTGCGCGGCCCTCTGGATCGTGTTCTCGCTGCAGCTGAGTCGCGGGCGCGGTTGGGCGCGGATCGGGTTGGTGGTGCTGGCTGCGCTCTGGCTGCTCTACGACCTGTACTCGATCATCAATTTCACCGTCATCCTCACCCAGTACGGGATGGCCATGATCTCGGCCGTCGCGATCATCGGCATGTTCCAGATGTTCCTGGCGTTCGTCACGCCGGTGCTGGTCACGATCCTGGTGTTCCTGAAGCCGTCGAACGACTACATCAAACTGATGGCGGGCAGGTGAGTTTGACCAACCAAGTGGACAGCGGGTCTGCCCTGTTCATACTGTTTGCCGTGTGACTTCACCGCAAAATCCTTGGCAACAAGGTGGGTACCCGCAGGGCGGGACTCCCTCCGGCGGTTTTCCGCAGCAATACCCGCAGGGCGGGTTTTCGCAGTACCCGCAGTCGAATCCGTTCGCGGCACCGCCGGTGCCCGCGCACGAGCTGGGGGCGTTCAAGCGGCCGATCACCGTCGAGATCGCGTTCTGGATCTCGGTCGTCGTGCCGCTGGTCGCCACGGTCCTGTCCGTGATGAGCTACCTGATGCTGCAGGGCTTCGTGAACGACTCCATCGCCGGCACCACCGGCGACACGGACGTCGATCGGCAGCTCGCCTCCATCGCGAACGGGTTCCTGCTGTTCCTCTTCGTCTTCATCACCATCATCTACATGATCCTGACCGGGCTGTGGATCCTCTTCGGCTTCAAGATGCGGGCCGGGAAGAACTGGGCGCGGATCACGCTCACGGTCCTCGCCGGCATCTGGATGCTGGTCGGCGTCATCAGCCTGATCCAGGGCGGCAGCATGACGATGACCGGCGACCTGGACCAGGTGCAGCTGCCCGGCTCGTTCTTCGCGCTGTCCTACAGCCAGACCGGGCTCGGCCTGGTGGGGATGATCGTGTTCACCGCGGTGGTCTACCTGAAGCCGTCGAACTGGTACTTCAAGGCGGCGAGCCGGTTCTGATGGATTCGCCTCGACCGCTGCGCTACGCCGTCGTCCTGTGGTGGGTGGTGGCGCTCGTCCTGGTGGGACAGACGGCGCTGATGTGGGTCGGGCGCGGTGACCTGGCGGGACGCTTGGTCGAGCAGGGCCAGGCCGCGCCGGCGGACGCGGTCGGCCGCGCGCAGCAACTGCTCCTGGTGAACACCGGAATCGCGGCGGTGCTGGTGGCGGCCTACCTGGTGCTGGGGGCGCTGATGTTCCGGCGGCGCGCGTGGGCCCGCGGCGTGCTGTCGGGGTTCGCGGTCGTGCACCTGCTGATGTTGTTGGGCACCGGGGCGGTGCTCAGCGTGAATGTGATCGTGCTGATCCTCGGCGCGGCCGCCGCGGTGCTCATGTGGCGGCGCCCGAGCACGGACTGGTTGACGGGTGAGCATGGCTGAGCCGGTGCTGTACTCGGAACGCGGCAGCAGCTGGTGGCCGGTGTTGTGGGGACCGGTGTTCGCGCTGCTCGCGCTCGGTGTGGAGGCGTTGACGCCGGGCCCGGTGAACGCGGCCGCCTGGCTGCTGGTCGGCGGCGCGCTCGCGGCGGCCGCCGCGATCTGGGTGTACGGCCGCCGCCGACTGGTTTCGGTGCGGCTGACGCCGGCGGAGCTGGCCCTGGGGCGGGAAGAACTGGCGGTCCGCCGCATCGCGGCGGTCACGGATGTGGGCGCGCCGGTGGGGGCGCGGGTGCTCGGCGGGAGCTGGACGGTCCCGAAGGGAACGGGTGAGGTCCCGCTCCGGCTCGAATCCGACGAAGTGGTCCTGGCCTGGGCGAAGGATCCCGAAGCGCTGTCGTCGGCACTGGCCCGGCTGGTGGAGGAGTGACCGCGTGCGTTGCCGGTTCGTCCGGTGGGCTGCTGGTTTGCGGTGTGCACGGTCGGTCATGAGACGCTTCTTCGCGTGACGACTCCGGAACCGTGGCCTGCCGACGGGCCGCGACTCAGCGACGACACCGCCGAGCACGCCGATGAGCCGACCGGCTCGGCCGGGCTGAACCAGCCCTGGCGGGCCGCCGTGGCCGGGATCGAACTCGTCGTGGCGGTGGGGCTGCTGGTCGCAGCCTGGTGGTCGTGGCGGCAGGGGACGGTGACGATCTACCTGCCGGGCCCGCAGGGCGCCGTCGACGTCGTCACCAGGTCGATCGGGAGCTGGCTGGCCGCCGCGGTCGGCGCCGCGACCCTGGCCGGGCTGCTGCTGCTCGACGCGATCCGCCAGCTGGTGTTGGCGTTGCGAGCCCGCCGGGCGTCGAACGGGGTGTGACCGGTCACTTCGCCGCGCCTGTCAGACTGGTGACGTGACAGCTTCTGCGAACCCCGCATCGAATTCGAACGACGATCCGGCTCCGCGGTCGCGGCAGCTGTTCGAGCGCGCTCTCGAGGTGACGCCGGGCGGCGTCAACTCGCCGGTCCGGGCGTTCCACTCGGTCGGCGGCACGCCCCGCTTCATGGTCCGCGGCGAAGGCGCCTACCTGTGGGACGCCGACGGCAACCGGTACGTGGACCTGGTGTCCTCCTGGGGCCCGATGATCAACGGCCACGCGCACCCCGACGTGGTCCGGGCGGTGCAGGAGGCCGCTTCGCACGGCCTTTCCTTCGGCACCCCGGGCGCCGGTGAGATCGACCTCGCGCAGGAGATCATCGACCGCGTCGAGCCGGTCGAGCAGGTCCGGCTGGTCAACTCGGGCACCGAGGCGACGATGAGCGCCGTGCGGCTGGCCCGCGGGTTCACCGGCCGGCAGAAGATCGTCAAGTTCGCCGGCTGCTACCACGGCCACGTCGACGCGCTGCTGGCCAGCGCCGGCTCCGGGGTCGCCACGCTGGGCCTGCCGACCTCGCCGGGCGTCACCGGTGCGCAGGCGGCGGACACCATCGTGCTGCCCTACAACGACCTCGACGCCGTGCGGCAGGTCTTCGCCGAGCAGGGCGACGAGATCGCCTGCGTGATCACCGAGGCCGCGGCGGGCAACATGGGCGCGGTCGCGCCGCTGCCCGGTTTCAACGCCGGGCTGCGGGAGATCACCAGCGCCGCCGGGGCGCTGCTGATCATGGACGAGGTCATGACCGGTTTCCGGGTCTCCGCGGCCGGCTGGTTCGGCATCGACGGCGTCGCCGGCGACCTCTACACGTTCGGCAAGGTGATGTCCGGCGGGCTGCCCGCGGCGGCCTTCGGCGGTCGCGCCGACATCATGGCCCGCCTCGCCCCGTCCGGGCCGGTCTACCAGGCGGGCACGCTGTCCGGGAACCCCGTCGCGGTCGCCGCCGGGCTGGCCAACCTGCGCGCCGCCGACGCCGCGGTCTACGCGGCGCTGGACCGCAACAGCAAGCGGCTCGGCGACCTGCTCGGCGCGGCGCTGACGGCCGAGGGCGTGCCGCACCAGATCGCCTTCGCGGCGAACATGGTCAGCGTCTTCTTCAGCGAGACGCCGGTGCACAACTACGAGCAGGCGCAGGCCCAGCAGGTCTGGCGGTTCCCCGCGTTCTTCCACGAACTGCTCAGGCGCGGCGTTTACCCGCCGCCGAGCGCCTTCGAGTCCTGGTTCGTCAACGCGGCGATGGACGAAGCGGCATTCGAAGCGATCGCCGAAGCGCTGCCGCACGCGGCGCGCGCCGCCGCCGCGGCCACCGCACCGGGGTCGGACGCATGACCGGCGAGAAGACGGTGGTGCACTTCCTGCGCCACGGCGAGGTGCACAACCCGGACGGCGTCCTGTACGGGCGGCTGCCGGGATACCGGCTGTCGGACCGGGGCGAGCAGCAGGCGAAGGTCGTCGCGGAGTTCCTGGCCGGGCGCGACGTCGCCCACGTCGTCGCTTCGCCGTTGCAGCGCGCGCAGCAGACGGCCATGCCGATCGGCGCGACGTTCCAGCTTGACGTGGCGACCGACGAGCGGCTCATCGAAGCCGACAACCGCTTCGAAGGCCTGAAGGTCTCCGTCGGAGACGGCGCGCTGCGGTCGCCGAAGCACTGGCCGAAGCTCTGGAACCCGCTGCGGCCGTCGTGGGGCGAGCCGTACCTGGAGATCGCGCACCGCATGCTCGGCGCAGCGCACCGGGCCCGGTCGGCGGCGGCCGGCCACGAGGCGGTGTGCGTTTCGCACCAGCTGCCGATCTGGACGCTGCGCCGGTTCCTGGAGGGCAAGCCGATGTGGCACGACCCGCGGCGGCGGCAGTGCTCGCTGGCCTCGCTGACGAGCCTGGTGTTCCGCGGCGAGGAACTGGTGCGGATCGCTTATGTCGAACCGGCCGGGGAGACCGATCCGAAGGTGACAGGGGCATGAAACGACTGTTGGTGCGGTTCGGACTGGTCGCGGCGGCGTTGGCGCTGGTCGCAGGCTGCGCGACCCAGGGCGACGACGCGGTGTCGAAGGGCGGCGGCGGTGAGTTCACCTTCGTCTCGCCCGGCGGGCAGACCCGCATCTTCTACCCGCCGGAACAGCGCGGCCGGGTCAGTGGGATGGCCGGTGACAACCTCCTGGAGCCGGGCAAGCAGATCGGGCTGGACGACTTCAAGGGCCAGGTCGTGGTCCTGAACATCTGGGGCTCGTGGTGCGGACCGTGCCGGTCCGAGGCCGATGACCTGCAGGCGGTGCAGGACAAGACCGCCGCCCAGGGCGTCCAGGTGCTCGGCATCAACGTGCGGGACAGCCAGTCGGCCGCCGCGGACTTCCACCGCGACCGGGGCCTGACCTACCCGTCGATCTTCGACCCGGCGGGCCGCACGCTCCTGACGCTGCGGCAGTTCCCGCGCAGCACCGTGCCGGCCACGATCGTGCTCGACCGGCAGCACCGGGTCGCGGCGGTCTTCCTGACCGAGATGCTGGAGAGCGAGCTGCTCCCCGAAGTCCAGAAGGTCGCCGCCGAACAGGGCTGACGTTCCCCGCAGCTCTGCGGGCATCGGCGCGCGTTCGTGCCCGGCCTCGGGAAAGTGGGCGCGCGCCGGTGCTGTGATGCTCACCTCCGATCGGATTCGCTGGTCCCGAAAACGCGGGACTTTAGGCCCTGGTGGGTTCTTGTCGTGCCTGCGGAATGCGTTCACCAGGAAAGATGTGGGCCGGTTCACCGAGCCCGGTGGTAGATCGCCCTCTTGACTTTCCTACCCTCGAGGTGTGAACCCCACCGAGCTCGCCGCGACCGGACCGCTGCTGTTCGCGGCGGCGATCGCAGCGCTCGCCGGGGCGATCAGCTTCGCCTCGCCCTGCGTGGTGCCGCTGGTGCCCGGATATCTGGCCTATCTGGCCGGTGTCGTCGGCGCCGACGCCCCGCCGGTGGACGTCGCGGAAGCCGAACAGAGCCGCCGCGGCCGTTGGCGGGTCGCCGGAGCGGCCCTGCTCTTCGTGGCTGGGTTCACCGTGGTGTTCGCGTCCGGGACGTTGTTGCTGCTCGGCCTGTCCGATGCGCTGCTGGCGAACGAGTTGCTGCTGCAGCGGATCGGTGGCGTGGTCACGATCGCGATGGGCCTGGTGTTCGTCGGATTGGTGCCCGCGCTCCAGCGCGACCTGCGCATCCACCGGGTGCCCAAGGCCGGGATCTGGGGCGCGCCGCTGCTGGGCGCGGTGTTCGGCCTGGGCTGGACCCCGTGCCTCGGGCCGACGCTGGCGGGAGTGACCTCGATCGCCATCGCCACCGACGCGACCACCGGCACCGCGGTCCGCGGGATCCTGCTGGTCGCCGCGTACTGCTTGGGCCTGGGGATGCCGTTCGTGCTGCTCGCGCTTGGTGCCCGGTGGGCCATCCGGAGCGCCGGGTGGCTGCGCCGCCGGGCCCGGGCCATTCAGATCGCGGGTGGAGTGTTGCTGATCGTGGTGGGCCTCCTGCTCGTCACCGGTTTGTGGGGAGAGCTGATCGCAGTGCTGCGTGAGCCGATCGCCGGTTTCGAAACGCTGATCTGATGCCTGGATTCCTCAAAAGCACCCTGGCGTTCCTGCGCAACACGTGGCGCGGGCTGACCTCGATGCGCACCGCGTTGGTGCTGCTGTTCCTGCTCGCGCTCGCCTCGTTGCCCGGCGCGCTGATCCCGCAGCGCTCGCTGAACCAGTCCGAAGTGGACCGCTACTTCAGCGACTACCCGACGCTGGCGCCGATCCTGGACAAGCTCGGTGCGTTCGAGGTGTTCAGCTCGGTCTGGTTCGCCTCCACCTACGTGCTGCTGTTCATCTCGCTGATCGGCTGCTTGCTGCCGCGCTGCTGGGAGTACTACAAGCAGTGGCGCAGCAAGCCGGTCCGGACGCCGCGCAACCTCGCCCGGATGCCGCACTACGAGAAGGCCACCCTCGACGCCTCGGTCGACGAGGCGATGACCTCCGCCCGCAAGCGGCTGCGCGGCTGGCGCATGGTCGAACGCGAGGAGGCCGACGGCGGGCGGTCGATCAGCGCCGAGCGCGGCTTCCTGCGGGAGATCGGCAACCTCGTCTTCCACTTCGCCCTGGTGGGCATGCTCATCAGCGTCGCGGGCGGCAAGCTGTACGGCTACGAAGGCCAGGTCATCGTGGTGGCCAACGGCTCCGAGTTCTGCAACGCCGGCACCTACAACTACGACTCCTTCCGCGCGGGGCTCACCGTCGACGGCACCCAGCTCAACCCGTTCTGCGTGCGCGTCAACGACTTCGACGTGCAGTACCAGCCGAACGGGCAGGTCGAGAGCTACCGCGTCGACATGCAGTACCAGGCCGACGGCGACCTGGACACCAACACCTGGCAGCCCTACCTGCTGCAGGTCAACCACCCGCTGCGCATCGCAGGCGACCGCGTCTACCTGACCGGCGATGGATACGCCCCGCAGTTCACGGTGACGTTCCCCGACGGCCAGCAGCGCACCGGGATCATCCAGTGGCAGCCGGTTTCCATCCAGACGATGCTCTCGCAGGGCGCCACCAAGTTCGACCCGCCGGGCGTGCTGGACGACGCGCAGCGGCGCGAGAAGCAGCTAGCGATCACCGGCCTGTTCGCGCCCACCGCCACCTTCGACGGCAAGGTGCTGAGCTCCGGCTTCCCGGACCTGCTGGACCCGACCGTCGCAGTGGACGTGCTGCGCGGCGACCTCGGCCTCGACTCCGGCCGCGGCCAGTCGATCTTCGGCGTCGACCAGTCCATGGTGGATCAGGGCAGGCTCGAGCGGGTCGCCCGCAAGAACCTGCGCCCCGGCGAGGAGATCCTGCTCGACGACGGCACCAAGGTCCGCTTCGACGAGGTCAAGCGCTGGACCAACCTGCAGATCTCGCACGACCCGTTCCAGCCGTGGGTGCTCGGCTTCGCCGTCGCGATCATCTTCGGCATCGGCACCTCGCTGACCATCAAGCGGCGCCGCGTGTGGGTCCGGGTCGTGCCGAACCCGGAACCGGACGAACCCGGTTCCGCGCGTACCGTTGTCGAAGTCGGCGGACTCGCCCGCACCGACCAGGCCGGTTACGGCGAGGAGTTCACCAGGCTGACCGCCGATCTCCTCGGCACGGGCGTCGACCACTCGCCGGAGTCACGCGCGGTCGCTGGGCCCGCGCGCGAAAGGAAGAACTGATGCCGGTCAATCAGACGCTGTCGACCTACAGCGACATGGCGTACGCCACATCCGTGGTCGTCTACATCGCCGCGATGTTGCTGTATTTCGCGGAATTCGCCTACGGCAGGACCGGGGAGGCCTCCCGCAAGAAGGAGTCGGCGCTGGTCAACGCCGGTGGCGGCGCCACCGCGACGCCGACGATCGGGCACGTCGAGACGCCGGCGAAGCGCCCGCTGAGCGAGCGGCTCGGCGGTATGGCCGTCGCCATGACGGTGCTCGGCGCTTTGGTGCATGCGGCCTCCCTCCTGTTGCGCGGTTTCTCCACCGGCCGGGTGCCGTGGGGCAACATGTACGAGTTCGGCTCGGCGATCTGCCTGGCGGCAGTGGTCGCCTGGATCATCGTGCTGTTCCGGCAGCTGCGCGCGGAGCGGCGCGAAGCCACCCCGACGCAGCTGCGCGGGCTCGGCGGTTTCCTGATGCTGCCGGTCATCCTGCTGCTGTTCCTGTCCGGCACCGTGCTCTACGCCCAGGCCGCGCCGCTGCAGCCGGCGCTGCAGTCGTACTGGATCGTGATCCACGTCGCGGCGGCGATCGTCTCCAGCGGCGTCCTGCTCTTCGCCGGTGTGGCCAGCGTGCTGTACCTGCTGCGGTCCCGGTACGAGAACAACCCGCTGAAGCTGGCCAAGTTCGGCTCCCGGCTGCCGACGAGCCAGGCGCTGGACCGGATGGCCTACCGCGCCACGGTGATCATCTTCCCGGTCTGGACGTTCGCGATCGTCGCGGGTGCGATCTGGGCCGAGGCCGCCTGGGGCCGGTTCTGGGGCTGGGACCCGAAGGAGACCTGCTCGTTCATCGCGTGGGTCGTCTACGCCGCGTACCTGCACGCCCGGGCCACGGCCGGCTGGCGGGGCGTCCGGTCGGCGTGGATCAACATCCTGGGTCTGGCCGTCATGATCTTCAACCTGTTCTTCATCAACATCGTCGTCGCGGGGCTTCACTCGTACGCTGGACTGTGAGCTCGTGATCGGCCCCGGCCGGGGCGCGGCCGAAAATCGGCCGCAGCGGCCGTAATTTCCGGCACACCGCCCGCCACCTGCGCAAGTCAGGTTCGGCGGGCGGTGCTCGTTTGCGGAGCCGACCGGCCACCCCCGGTGACTTGTGGGTATATCTGGGACTACCGTGCCTTGCGGAGACGGGGAGATCTCGATTCGGTCCGGCAGGGCGCGACTCGATTGTTGGAGGGACGGCAACGGTGACCGGACAGTACGAAGAGCCCGAAGCGCGGCGCGACACGGGTCCCGCCGCGACGCAGGCAGACGGTGCGATCGCCGAGCCGCAATCCACGGGCAACGGGAACGGCACGGCGCAGGAAGGGCCGTACGCCGAGCCGGAGACCTCGCCGGGACAACCGCATCCCGCCGGACACCCGACGCCGTCGTACGTTGACCCGTCGCAGGCCGGGCAACCCGGCCCGTACGGCGACGCGCCGCAGCCGTACTACCCGGGCGGTACGCCGGGCGCACCCGCAGTGCAGCCGCAATACGCCGACCCGAGCCAGTCCGGCCCGCAGCAGTTCCCGGCGGGCCCGCAATACGGCGATGCAACGGTTTCCGGTCCGCACCACCAGCCGAACGCCTCGGGCCCGCACCAGGTGCCTGGAGGGCAGTCGGGTCCCTACTCGGTTTCCGGTGGGCCCTCCGGACCCTTTCCGCCAGTCTCCGGCGGGGCGTCCGGGCCGTATCCGCCAGTCTCCGGAGGACCGTCCGGGCCGTACCAGCAGGCGTCCGGCGGGCAGTCCGGCCCGTACCCGACGGCGGGCGATCCGCCCTTCCCGGGGCAGCAGTACCCGCAGCAGAACCAGCAGGGCGGGCCGCAACCGGGCCCGCAGCAGTCGTTTTCGCCATATCCCCAGGCTGCCCAGGCCCAGGGCGGCGGGGATCAGCCATTCGGCCAGGACCTCTCGTCCGCTCAGCTGCTCCGGCCGACCAAACGGTCACCCCAATCGGGTTGGCGCAAGGCCGTCTACGTGGCCAGCGGCAAGACCGTGAACTTCGGCGAAGGGCCGGCCGACCGGCGGCGGCGCGAGCTGATCGGCCGGATCAACCAGCCGCTGCAGGGCTGCTACAAGATCGCGATGCTGAGCCTCAAGGGCGGTGTCGGCAAGACCACCACCACCGCGACGCTCGGCTCCACCTTCTCCTCGCTGCGCGGCGACCGGGTGATCGCCGTCGACGCGAACCCGGACCGCGGCACGCTGAGCCAGAAGATCCCGCTGGAAACCACGGCGACCGTGCGGCACCTGCTTCGGGACGCGCACCGGATCCGCAAGTACAGCGACGTCCGCTCCTACACCTCGCAGGGGCCCAGCAGGCTGGAAATCCTCGCCAGCGAACAGGATCCGGCCGTTTCCGAGGCGTTCAGCGAGGACGACTACCGGCGCACCGTCACGCTGCTGGAGCACTTCTACAACGTGGTGCTGACCGACTGCGGCACCGGCCTGATGCACTCCGCGATGAAGGGGGTGCTGGACATGGCGGACTCGCTGGTCATCGTGTCGTCCAGTTCGATCGACGGGGCGCGCAGCGCTTCGGCCACATTGGACTGGCTGGACGCGCACGGGTACGGCGAGCTGGTGTCCCGGTCCGTCGCCGTGATCAACTCGGTGCGCCCGGGTTCCGGCAAGGTCGACGTGGACAAGCTGGCCGCGCACTTCGGGGCGCGCTGCCGCGCGGTTTCGAAGATCCCGTTCGATCCGCACCTCGAGGAGGGCGCGGAGGTGGAGCTGGACCAGCTCGACGTGCCCACCCGGATGGCGCTGCTGGAGCTGGCCGCGATCGTGGCCGACGACTTCCCGCACGCGCCCGGCCGCAACCGGGGCTGACGTCCGGTCGGGGTGGGCGCCGCCGCCCACCCCGACGGCGTGCTCAGTCGTCTTCGCCGGGGCGCTGCTTGCGCTGCTGCTCGCCGAGCCGGCGCAGGAAATCGGGATCGTCGTCCGGTGCGATCGGCGCCTGTCGGGGACGCCGACGGGCCTCCCCGGTCGTCTGGGGGCCGAAAGCCTTCCACATCAGCACGACGACGGTGAGCGCACCGATCGCTGCCAGAACGTAGATCATCGTGGCCACCTCCAACTGTTCCGCTTCGAGATTAGCCAATCCCGGGCGCGGTTGTCGTCGTCGCAGGTGGTGTCGTCGCAGGCGGATCCAGGTGGCGCCTCGTTGAGGGGCGAGGCGCCACCTGGATCGGCGGTCGCTGGGGCCGCCGGCGATCTTCAGATCCTCGGTGGCGCGGTGCTCGCCGACTGCCGGGGCGTCGGCTCAGCGCACCGATCGCCGCTCAGACAGACCGGTTGACGTCGTTAGTCAGCTCGGCCAGCAGGGTGCGGACCTCGGACTCCCGGAAGCGGCGGTGGCCACCAGGGGTGCGGATGGAGCCGATCCGGCCGGCGGTCGCCCACCGCGTCACGGTCTTGGGATCGACCCGGAAGAGCGCGGCAACCTCACCGGGGGTGAGGAGCTGCTCCTGACCGTTCTGGCGAGGCTGCTGGGTCGTCGCGGTCACAGGTGACCTCCACGTTGCGAGTAGTGGTTTTTCGGGCATTCCGGTCGCATCCTGGCACCTCGATGGTCAGGTACTCGAACATTTGGGTTTAGGTAAAGGGAAGGTAAGGGACGAAAACGGCGCTTCGGGCGGCCGCGACGTGCGCCGGGAAGGTGCCGGGCCGAGCGCAGCTCTCCTTGCTCTACCCTGGATGACGTGCAGGAACAGCAGGAAGCCGGAACCGCGGACCAGGGCGCGCAGCCGAACCTCACGCGCGACATCACGCTCTACACCGTTGCCAGGCTGGGACTGGTGGTCGCAGTCACTGCGGTGCTGCTCTTGGTGCACGTTCCCGTCCTCGTCGCGCTCGCGGTGGCCGTCGTGGTGGCGATGCCGTTGTCGCTGCTCGTCTTCGGCGGGCTGCGTCGCAGGGTCGCTGCGGGGATGGCCGAACGCGGGGCACGCCGCGCCGAACTTCGCGCCCAGCTGCGCGGCGAGCGAACCGCGGACGTGCAGTGATCGACAACTTCGACATCGACCGTTCCTGCGCTCGAACCCGCGGCTGGACCAGCGAAGCCGTGCGGATCATCGAGGCCGACGCGAACCGCAGCGCGGACACCCACCTGCTGCACTTTCCGCTGCCCGCGGAGTGGGGCATCGACCTTTACCTCAAGGACGAGTCAACACATCCGACTGGTTCGCTCAAGCACCGGCTGGCCCGATCGCTGTTCCTGTACGCGATCTGCAACGGCTGGGTGACCGAAAACACACCGGTCATCGAGGCGTCGTCGGGATCCACGGCGGTTTCCGAGGCCTACTTCGCGCGCCTGCTCGGGCTGCCGTTCATCGCGGTGATGCCCAGATCCACCAGCCGCGAGAAGGTGTCGCTGATCGAATGGCACGGCGGCCGCTGCCACTTCGTGGACGAGCCGGGTGCGATCTACACCGAGTCCCGCCGGCTGGCCGCGGAGCTCGACGGCCACTTCATGGACCAGTTCACGCACGCCGAGCGGGCCACCGACTGGCGCGGCAACAACAACATCGCCGAATCGATCTTCGAGCAGCTCGCGCTCGAACCGCACGCCGAGCCGGCGTGGGTGGTGGTCGGTGCAGGCACCGGCGGCACCAGCGCGACGATCGGGCGCTACCTGCGCTACCGCCGGCACAACACGAGGCTGGCCGTCGTGGATCCCGGGCGCTCGGTGTTCTTCGACGCCTGGCGGGACGGCGACCCGAACCGCACCAGCGATTCCGGGTCGCTGATCGAGGGCATCGGGCGGCCGCGGGTGGAGCCCTCGTTCGTCGGGCAGGCGATCGACCGGATGATCAAGGTGCCGGACGCGGCGTCGATCGCCACGATCCGCTGGGTCGAGAAGGTGCTGGGGCGGCGCGTGGGCGGCTCCACCGGGACCAACCTGTGGGGCGTGTTCGCCCTGGTTTCAGAGCTGATCCAGCAGGGCCGCAGCGGCAGCATCGTGACGCTGCTCTGCGACGGCGGCGAGCGCTACACGCACACGTACTACGACGATGACTGGGTCGCCGAGCGCGGCCTGGATCTGACCGCGCCGACCGCGGTGCTGGACCACTTCCACGCCACCGGCGAGTTCCGGGCAGACTGAACGCGAGAGCCCGCGCAGGAAGGTTGGTGTGTCGGTGAGGCGTTGGGGTTGGCTGTCCGTGGTTGCGCTGCTCGGCGTGGTGGCCGGTTGCACATCGGGAGAGCAGGCGCAGCCGACCTCCGCACCGCCGACGCCGACCACTTCGGCCGAGGAGTCCGCGACGGAATCCGCGAGCCCGTCGATCACCCGGAAAGTGCCGCCGGAGCAGCAGAAGCGGCTCGCCGACCTGCCCGCCGACCAGCTCTGCGGGCTGGTCGAGCAGGACGAGCTGAGCACGCTGGCGTTTCCCGTGGAACGCGGGGAATCTCGCGAGATCGGCTTCGATCCGCCAGTGCGCGGCTGCAGCTTCCAAGCCAGCTCAGGAGGGCGTTCCGTGCTGATCGGCGCCCAGCCGGAGGGCTTCGCGACGCTGGGCCGCGAGGAGGTCGAGCTGGGCGCCGTTCGAGGCACCCGGACCATGCGCGCGAGCGACTGCTCGGTGTTCGCGGGTGTGGCGGGCGCGACGCTGCAGGTTTCGGTGACGGCCGGCGAAGCGAGCACCGACCAGTGCGAGAAGGCCGAGCTCGTCGCGGAGTACGTGCTCACCGCAGTCGTGGTGTGACCGGTTCCGGCCCAGGAAGTCTCCAGCGGGTGCCGGGTGGATGAAGCGAACGGCCTGTTCACCTCGTCCATCGGGACGAACGGTCCGTTCACTCCACACCGGTAGTGCGCGCCGATGTCGTGAACGGCCTGTTCACCTCGTCTATCGAGGCGAACAGGCCGTTCACTCCACATCAGCTTGTGGGGATGCACCGCTGCACGAACGAGATTCCGAACAGCCTCTGCAGCTCGGTGTCAGCGTCAGCCGATGGCTACGGCGACGCCGGTGAGGATCGCCCACGCCAGCATGGCGAAGCCCGTGTCGCGCAGCGCCGGGATCAGGGCGCGCCCCTGGGAGCCGCCTGCCACCGCGCGCAACGGCACGATGAGCAGCGGCAGGGCGAGGAAACCGAGCAACGCCAAGGAGTTCCGCAGCCCGATCAGGACCGTGATCAGGAACGGGACGAGCGTCAGCGCGACGTAGAGCGTGCGGGTGTCACGGTCGCCGAGCAGCACCGCGAGGGTGCGCTTGCCGGTGACCCGGTCGGATGGGATGTCGCGGAGGTTGTTGGCCACCAGGACCGCGCTGGACAGCGATCCGATGCCCACCGCGGCGCCGATGCCGGAGCCGGAGATCGCGTCGGCCTGCACGTACATCGTGCCCAGCACCGCGACCAGGCCGAAGAAGATGAACACGGCGAGCTCACCCAGGCCTGCGTAGCCGTAAGGGCGTTTGCCGCCGGTGTAGTACCAGGCCCCGGCGATGCAGACCGCGCCGACGGCCAGCAGCCACCAATGTCCACTTAGGACGACAACGCCGAGTCCGGCGACCGCCGCGAGCCCGAAGCAGGTCCACGCCGCCGCGCGCACCGCGCCCGGCCTCGCCGAACCCGAGCCGACCAGGCGGAACGGGCCGACCCGGTCGTCATCGGTGCCGCGGATGCCGTCGGAGTAGTCGTTCGCGAAGTTCACCCCGATGATCAGCAGCATGGAGACGAGCAGCGCCAGGACCGCGGTAACGGGATCGAACCCGTCGATCCCCGCCGCCGCGCCGGTGCCGGCGAGCACTGGTGCGATCGCATTCGGGAAGGTGCGGATGCGAGCGCCTTCGATCCATTGAGCGACAGTCGCCATGTGAGCCATCTTCGCGCACCCGCGAGGGCCGTCGGCGAGAGCCTCCCCGCATTCAGGAATCGAGCAGTGCGGCCAATGCTCGCCGATCCGGCTTTCCCGGCCCACGCAGCGGCAACTCCGCGAGGAAGGCGATGCGCTTCGGCGCGGCTGCTGCGCCGAGCCGCTCGCGCACGGCGGCCCGGAGGGCGTCCTCAGCCGGTGGATCGGCCGGATCCGCAGGCACGACCGCGGCGACCACCGCCTGGCCCCATTCCTGGTCGGCCACGCCGAGCACACACGCCTCGCGGACTCCCGGCTGCTCGGTGAGGGCCCGCTCGACCGGCAGCGGGGCCACATTCACCCCGCCGCTGATGATCATGTCGTCGGCGCGGCCCAGGACCTCCAGCCGGTCGCCCTGCCACCGGCCCAGATCGCCGGTGCGGAACCAGCCGTCGGCGAACGCCTGCGCGTCGGGCTGGTGCCGATAACCCCTGGCCAGCATCGGTCCGGCCAGCCGAATCGGCCCGGTCGCGCCGTCGATGTGGACCTTCGCGACGTCCAGCGGCCGCCCGTCGTAAACGCAGCCGCCGGAGGTCTCGCTCATCCCGTACGTCGTGGTGACCTGCACGCCGCAGTCCCGCGCCTGGCGAAGCAAGGCCGGCGGGGTGGCTGCGCCGCCGAGCAGCACCGCGTCGAATTTCCGCAGCGTGGCAAGGCCATCGCCGCCCGCTTCGACCAGTCGGGACAGCTGGGTTGGCACCAGGGCCGTGTAGTGCGGGCCATCCGCGGCGAGCACGTGTCGGGCCGCCGTCGCGAACCCGTCGGGCCGGAATCCGGCGGAGGTGTCGACGGCGTGCGGGCTGGTGCCCGCCAGCAAGGCCCGGACCAGGACCTGGATGCCTGCGACGTGGTGGGCGGGCATCGCCAGCAGCCAGTTGCCGGGCCCGCCGAGGCGGCGGTGGGTGGCTTCGGCGGAAGCGCGCAGCGCCGACGCCGGAAGCAGCACGCCCTTCGGGGTGCCGGTGGAGCCGGAGGTGGCGATGACCAGCGCGGTCGGGTCGTCGGGGTGGTCCTCGGCTGCGGTCAGCGGCGCGCCGTCGGCGAGGGCGGTGACGAGCCGGCGGGACTCTGCCGCGTCTCCGGCGGCGACCGGCAGCAGGGCCGGTCCGTCGCCGTGCAGTGCCCGCGTCAGCGCAGGTAGCACGGCCAATGCCCCGGCTCCGGGTGGCACGGGAAGCGGCTGCAGATCGCGGGCGTTCGGCATCTGCCCATTGTCGGGGAGCACCGGCCCCGTGGGCTGCGCCGCCGCGGCGAGAACTTCGACACTCGATCACCTGTTCTAGCGATCAAGTGTTCGAATTTTCGGCCGATGAAATTGGTACGCGCTTGGAAGGAGCCGAGAAATGATGGTTCTCATCGTGCTGGTGTGCCCGGCCGACCTGCTGGCGGACCTCTTCGGCCGGCGGCCTGCGGGCGATGGTGGACGGGACCGGTTTCGCGCCGGAGCAAGCGGTGCGGGTCCGCCCGGAACCGGTCCCGGCGACTCAGAAGTACCAGGGGAAGGCGGACCAGTCCGGGGTCCGCTTCTGCAGGAACGAGTCACGCCCTTCGACGGCCTCGTCGGTCATGTAGGCGAGGCGGGTGGTCTCGCCGGCGAACAGCTGCTGGCCGACCAGCCCGTCGTCGATGGCGTTGAACGCGTACTTGAGCATGCGCTGCGCGGTCGGGGACTTGCCGTTGATCTCGCGGGACCACTGCAACGCGGTGGCCTCCAGCTCGTCGTGCGGGACGACCGCGTTGACCATGCCCATCTGGTGCGCCTGCTCGGCGGTGTAGGGCCGCCCCAGGAAGAAGATCTCGCGGGCGAACTTCTGGCCGACCTGGCGGGCGAGGTAGGCGGAGCCGAAGCCGCCGTCGAAGCTGCCGACGTCGGCGTCGGTCTGCTTGAAGCGGGCGTGCTCGGCGCTGGCGAGCGTGAGATCGCACACGACGTGCAGGCTGTGCCCGCCGCCGGCGGCCCAGCCCGGAACGACCGCGATGACGATCTTCGGCATGAACCGGATCAGCCGCTGCACCTCGAGGATGTGCAGCCGCCCGGCGCGGGCCGGGTCGACCGTCTCGGCGGTCTCGCCGTCGGCGTACTGGTACCCGGAACGACCGCGGATCCGCTGATCGCCGCCGGAGCAGAAGGCCCAGCCGCCGTCCTTGCTGGACGGGCCGTTTCCGGTGATCAGCACGCAGCCGACGTCGCTGGTCATGCGCGCGTGGTCCAGGGCGCGGTACAGCTCGTCGACGGTGTGCGGGCGGAAGGCGTTTCGGATGTCCGGGCGGTCGAACGCGATGCGCACGGTGCCTTTCCCGGGGCCGTCTTCGACGCAGCGGTGATACGTGATGTCGGTGAAGTCGAAGCCCGCCACGGGCTCCCACAAAGCCGGATCGAACAGCTCAGAGACACGGGGATTCTGCACACCTGGGACAATAGGCGCAGCAGGCGCTCGGCGCGGGGGCCTCCCCGCAGCTGCCCGGCGCTTGCGCGAACTAGGACGAGGGGGACCATGGCCCCCTCGGCCGGAGTTCGCCAAGCGATGTTCAGAGGTGATCGGTTGAATCCGTCCACGGCCCAGGCTGAGGTCATCGTCGACGAGCTCGTCCGCAACGGGGTGCGGCAGGTGGTGCTCTCCCCGGGGTCACGCAACGCACCTCTGTCTTACGCACTGTACCGAGCCGCGCACGCAGCGCGGTTGCGGCTGCACGTTCGCATCGACGAGCGCAGCGCGGGTTTTCTCGCGCTGGGGCTGGCGTCGCGGACGCAGTCGCCGGTCGTGGTGGTCTGCACTTCCGGTACCGCGGCGACGAATCTGCATCCGGCGGTCAGTGAGGCGTACCACTCGGGTGTCCCGCTGATCGTGCTGACCGCGGACCGGCCGCCGGAGCTGCGCGCGGCCGGCGCCAACCAGACCATCGATCAGCACCGGCTGTTCGGCGCCGAGATCCGGATGTTCGACGAGCTGGCGGTGGCCGAGAGCCGACCGGGGCAGAACGCGTACTGGCGAAGCCAGATGTGCCGGGCCTGGCACGCCGCGATCGGCGGCGGGCGAGGCGGCCCGGTGCACCTGAACGTCCCGTTCCGGGAGCCGTTGGTGCCGGACGGGGACGATCAGTGGTGCGAGTCACTGGCCGGACGCCCGGCCGATGCACGGTGGACGGAGGTCTCCCAACGAGGCCAGGCACCGAGCGAACTGTCCCAAGTGCACGCTCGGCGCGGACTCGTGCTCGTCGCCGACTGGGGCGCCAAGAGCGCCGGCGAGTGGGGCGATCGGTACGGCTGGCCGGTGTTATCGGAATCCGGTGGTGTGGGAATCGGCGGCTCGGCGGCGATCAGCACCGGGATGTGGCTGCTGAACCTGCCCGAGTTCATGCAGGAACATCGTCCCGAGCAGGTGCTGTGCGTCGGCCGCCCGACCGTCTTCCGGCAGGTCCAGCAATTGCTGGCGGATACCGACGTGGAGGTGCTGCTCGCGCACGGCGGTGTGGACTGGGCGGCTCCGGCGCACAACTTGCGGGAGGTAGCGGAGACTTTCGGCGCCGCGCCGGGAGACGTCGACCCCGAGTGGCTCACCGCGTGGCAGCACGCCGACCAGAAGGCGTCCGAAGCCCTGCACGCCGCGCTCGACCTGGAGCGCTGGCCGAGCGGAGCCGCGGTGGCGCGCGAGGTCGTCGATGCGTTGCCGGAACAGGCCCTGTTGGTTCTGGGGTCGTCGAACCCGAGCCGCGATGTCGCGTTGGCCGCGCGGCAGCGGTCCGATGTGGTCGTGCACCGGAACCGGGGCGTGGCCGGCATCGACGGCACGGTGTCGACCGCGATCGGCGCCGCGGTCGCGCACGACCGACCCGCCTACGCGCTCTTGGGTGACCTCACTTTCCTGCACGACAGCAACGGATTGATGCTGGGGCCGTACGAACAGCGGCCCGATCTGACGATCGTCGTGCTGAACGACGACGGCGGAGGCATCTTCGCGTTGCTGGAACAGGGAAGTCCCGAGCACCGGGAGGCCTTCGAGCGGGTCTTCGCCACGCCGCACGGAACCGACATCGGCAAGCTCTGCGCGGCGCACGGCGTCGACCACGTGCTGGTGCGCGAGCGTTCCGAGCTCACCACTGCCCTGCAGTGGCGGCCGGGCCTGCGGGTCGTCGAGGTGCGGGCGGATCGCGCCGCGCTGCGTTCGGTGCACCAGCGGTTGCTGGGCGCGGTTCGTACGGCGCTGCTCGGCTGACGGTGTGCTGCGGTTGAGCCGTTAACGCGTAGTTGATCTCACTGCTCGGGATTCGGCCGTTGCTGACGGCCGAGCGAGCGACGTCACATGCTCGTCCGGCGCCGCTCGTGGGTCGTTGTCGCTCGAAAGGTGGGTATTTATCCGCAGATCGGGGCGGCCGACCGGCCTTCACCGGTGCTCCCGCCACGTGCTTTCGCGGATTTTCGCTGCACTGTGGGAAAAACCTGTGATCCGAAAACATGCCTGGTAGTTGGGAGCCTCCTTACTCTCCTAGCGACCAAGATGTTCGAGGAGGTGGCAGGTGTTTCGACGACACGGCCTGCGAGCCACGGCGGCGGCGTGCTGCGCAACGGCTTTGCTCGCCACACCGGCGTTGGCCGGCAGTGACGGACCGGGGGCGCCCGGTGTGGGAGACGGCTACTTCCCCGGTTACGGCAACGGTGGCTACGACGTCTCGCACTACGACATCCAGCTGCGGTATCAGCCCGCGGACGACCATCTGCAGGGCACCACGACGATCGTCGCGAAGCCGACGCAGAACCTGACCGCGTTCAACCTGGACTTCGCGCTGCCCACCAAGTCGGTGCGGGTCAACGGCCAGCCCGCGAAGTTCTCACAGGACGGCACGGAGCTGACGGTGACGCCGCCGGAGACGCTGGCGGAGGGGAGTCTCGCGACCTTCGTCGTCGAGTACGAGGGCGTGCCGTCGACGGTCGAGGTGGATGGCCTGAAGCCGTGGGTCCGCACCTCCGACGGTGCGCTCGCGGTCGGCGAGCCGGAGATCGCGGCCTGGTGGTTCCCGAGCAACGACCACCCCAGGGACAAGGCGACCTTTGACGTCTCCGTCGCGGTGCCGGACGGCACCGAGGTGCTGTCCAACGGCGTCAACACCAAGACCGCCAGCCTCGCGGGCTGGACCACCTGGCAGTGGCGCACGACCAAGCCGACCGCCACCTACCTGGCGTTCATCGGCGTCGGGCAGTACGAGATCAGCACCAAGACCGGCGCGTTCGGGCAGCCGTTCGTCACCGCGTACTCCGACAACCTCGGCGAGTTCGCGGGCCCGGCGAAGGCCAGCGTCGAGCGCACCCCGGAGGTCGTGGAGTTCCTCACCGGGCTGCTCGGCGAGTACCCGTTCGAGGCGCAGGGCGGCCTGGTCTCGTCGGAGGGGCTGAACTTCGCGCTGGAGAACCAGACCCGGCCGACCTACAGCCACCTGTTCTTCCGGAACGGGGCGAACATGTCGGTGGTCGTGCACGAGAACGCGCACCAGTGGTTCGGCGACTCGGTGTCGGTGGACACCTGGCGCAACATCTGGCTGAACGAGGGCTTCTCGACCTACGCGGAGTGGTTCTGGTCGGAGAAGCAGGGCACCGGAACCGCACAGGAGCTGTTCGACCACTACTACGCGTCCTACCCGGCCGACGACCCGTTCTGGCAGGTCCTGCCGGGCGATCCCGGCGCGGCGGAAGTGTTCAGCGACGCGGTTTACGACCGAGGCGCGATGACCGTGCACGCCCTGCGCAACGTGGTCGGTGACGAGGCCCTGCTCGACATCATCCGGACCTGGGTATCGGAGAAGCGCTACTCCACCGGCACGATCGAGGAGTTCATCGCGCTGGCCGAGCAGCGCTCCGGCAAGCAGCTCGACGAGCTGTTCAACACCTGGTTGTTCACGAAGGGCAAGCCGCCGGTCGGCGAGGCGACCGGGGTGCCGGCGAGCGCGACCCGCGTTGCGGTGGCGCCGCCGAAGGCGGTGGCTGAGATCGACCGCACCCACGCCCTGCTGCACGACCACTGATCCGCACGGGCACTGGCGAGAAGGCGTCCGTCGGTGGGACTCGTTTCCGCTAGCGGACGCCTTCGAGGGCTTCGCGGACCGGGAGCAGCTTCGCTTCCGCCTCCGCGACCTCCTGGTCGGGGTCGGATTCGGGGACGATTCCGCACCCGGCGTACAGGCGGATCCTGCCGCCGCCGCGCTCGGCCTCGGTGCCGGGTGCGGCGGCGGTTTCGACCTGGGCGCAGCGAAGCGCCACGGCGAACTCACCGTTGCCGCTGCCGTCCAGCCAGCCGACCGGGCCCGCGTAGCGCCCCCGGTCCATCCCTTCCAGCTCGCTGATCGCCCGCACGGCGTCCTCGGTCGGCGTTCCCCCGACCGCGGCCGTGGGATGCACCGCGGCGACCATGCGCAGCAGCGTTGCGGCGCCGTCGTGTGTGCTGCTTTCGCTGAGCTTTCCTTCGACGTTCGTCGCGAGGTGCAGGACGTTGCGCAGCTGGAGGACCTCCGGCTCGTTCTGCACCGTGAGGTCGCTGCAGAAGGGGCGGAGGCGAACCGCCAGCGACTCCGCCGCGTAGGCGTGTTCGCTGCGGTTCTTCGCGGAGGCCATCAACTCGGCGGCGAGCTGCTCGGTGGTGTGCCCTTCGCGCGGCCAGACCGTGCCGGCGAGCACCTGCGACCGCACCTCGTATCCCACGCGTTCGAGCAGCAGCTCGGGTGTGGCGCCGACGAGGCCGTCGACCGCGAACGTCCAGCAGGTCGGGTACCGGGCGGCGAGGTTGTGCAGCAGGAATCGGGCGTCGAGCGGCTCCGAGGTGCTGGCCAGCAGGTCGTGGGCGAGCACGATCTTGTCGAGGTCGCCGGTTTGCCTCATGCGGCGCACGGCCTCGGCCACGGCCTGGCGGTAGCCGGTCGCGGACAGCTGCCCGTCGCTGTAGGACACCGTGCCGGGCGGGCGCACGGGCTCGGTCGGCTGCTGCTCGGCGGAGCCGTCGCCGATCGTGGTGATCCATCGCACGCCGTCGCGTTGCCCGATGACGACCTCGGGAACGATCAGCACGGAGCGCCCGGGGTCGTCGGCGAAGGCCAGGCTGGCGAACGCCACCGGCCCGCAGCCGGGCAGCCCGACCGAGTCGTCGACCTCGAACTGGTGACAGAGCTCTCGCCACCAGTCGTCGGCCCGGCTGAAGCGGTCGGGACCGGAAACGTCCAGGCGGGCCGCGCAGCCCCAGCCGACGAGCCCGGAGCCGTCGCGGACCCAGCTGAGCACGGCGTCGGCAGGCAGCAGCTCCAGCAGGGGGCGGTCGTATCGGGGGTCGCCTGCTTCGAGCCTTCGGGTTCGGGCCGTCAGCAGCCGCGGTGTAGTCGCCACTCCTGGAGGGTATGCGTCGGTCTCCAACAGGTGGGCGACACCGAAGGCATGCGCGTAGCCGCCGACGGGATGCCTACAATCGGTCACCGTGGCGAGCGATGCGGTGGCGCAGAACGCGGCCGACCCGGTGACCGAACCCAGCACGGACGGTGACCAGCCGGTTGCGGGGACGCCCCGTCGCCGGGGGCGAACGCGTGCCGCGCGAGGCGTGCTGGTGTTCGGCCTGCTGCTGACCGTGATGGGACTCTCCATCGTCGGCGCGTGCTTCATCAACGACCGGACCATCGAGGAGTCCAAGGGCGAAGCGGTGGCCGAGGTGGTGGACACCTCGCTGACCCGGACCGTGGTGCGCTTCAACACCGATGAGGGCCGCGTCTACATCCCGCCGAACGGCGTGCTTTACCCGGCCGACTTGCAGGCCGGACAGCTGGTCCGGGTCGAGTACGACTCGCGGAACCCGGATCTGGTGCGCGTCGCCGGCCGCAACATGACTCTTTCGCTGCTGCCGGTTTCCAGCTCGCTCGCCGTGCTGTGGGCGGTGCTGCTTCCGGTGTACTGGTTGCTGCGGCGGCCGACCGCGCGGTGAGTCCTTGGTCCCTTGTGCCGCTGATCAGGCTTCCCTAATTCGGCCGGGTGGTGTGACACTGGTTTCCCCGCCGTAAGGGGGCTGGCGGCGGATTCGCACGACCGATATGGACCTGCGAGTGGGGGAAGCGGTCCACTCGTGCCGACCGGCCGTCGGCCCGCGTCTGCGAGGTCGCCATGAACACGTCTGAAGTGCAGTCCAGTGCGTCGGATGTGCAGCAGTGGGTGCTCGGCGCACCTTCGATGTCCACTGTGGATCGATCGATTCCGGGTGGCGTGGCCACTTCGGACCTCGCGCAGTACTGCCTGATGCTCGGCGACGATGCGCTGGTCCTGTCGCACCGGTTGTCCGAGTGGGGAGTTCGCGCCCCGGAGCTGGAAGAGGCCGCGGCGCTCGGTGCGATCGCGCTCGACTTGTTGGGAGAGGCCAGGATCCTGCTGCACCGCGCGGGCGAGGTCGAGGGCGAGGGGCGGGGCGAGGACAGCCTCGCGTACTTCCGGACCGCCGCGGAATTCCGCAACGTGCGGCTGGTCGAGGTCGACTGCGGGCCGGGACAGGGCGGCGGCTTTTCGGCCACCGTCGCACGGCTGCTGCTGTACACCGCGTGGCGGGCGGCAGTGTTCGAGCGGCTGACGCGGAGCCGGGACGCCGTGCTGGCCACCCTGGCCGCACGATCGCTCGCGGGACTGACGAGGCACCGCGACCACGCCGCGCAGTGGGTCATCCGCCTCGGCGATGCCAACGCCGCCTCGGCGCGGCGCATGGCGGGCGGGTTCCAGCGGGTGTGGCCGATGACCGGTGAGCTGTTCACGCCGCACCCGGTCGAGGCCCGGCTGGCGGATGTCGGCTGCGGGGTCGATCCGGCGGTGGTTCGTGGTGAGGTGAGCGAGGTGCTGGACGAGGTGTTCTCGGTCGCTCGCCTGGAGCGGCCGGATCCGACGGAGTTCGGCGGGTTCGTCCGGCCTGGCGGCCGGGACGGGGTGCACACCGGCGGCATGGAGTTCCTGCTCGCCGACATGCAGTACCTGGCCAGAGCCGCCGCGCAGCTCTGATCAGGCGCGAGAGCTGCGGCACAGGCGATCAGATTGAGTACTTTCCCCCAAGAACTTCGGGGCCCGGCAGGCGCAAAGTGATCTGGGGGCGCTCGGGAACTTCGGTCCGGTCGACATCGTCGGACCGGTGACCGCGGGCGGGACACCGGTTCGGATGCCTCTTCGGCGAAGTGGAAGGACACAACTCGACATGGACGGAATCTGGGTGCAAGTGCTCGTCGCACTGATAGCGGGAGCGTGCGGGGCTGGGGTGATGCTGGCCGTCGTCTGCGCCCGGAGACGGAAAACCAAGCCGGCTGCCGCGCCCACCGCGGTGCCGCCCGCCACGCAGTCCGTCGCGTCCCCGTCGCCCCTGCCGGACAAGTGGTTGACCGAGGTTCAGCGGTGCGAGCAGGCGGTGTACCGAGCCGCTCGGGCCGTCGACGCGGTGTCCTCCACGCAGGCCCGCCACCAGTTGCAGACGGTGGTTCGGCGGATGGACGCGGAATTGCCGAACGTTCGGGCGCTTTCCGAGCTTGGCCGCGGCCTGGCGGCCAGCGAGTCGCGGGACGACGCCGTGGTGCGCCGGGTGCAGAGCCAGCTCGACGACGCCGCGACCAGGTTCGGGATGGTCACCGACCACGTGCTGGAGACGGTCGTGGAACTGGTCGCCGCCCCCGACCTCAGCCGGGTCCACGAGCAGGTGTCGGTGCTGCGCGAGCAGTTCCCGCTGCTGCGGCCGATGTCGGCGGTGTTCGGCCCGCCGCCGGGTTCGGCTCCCGCCCGCGCGCTGATGCCGGCCGCCTGACGGTCAGCTCCGTTCGGTGGCCTGCCGCCACCAGTCGTGCACGTCGGCGGCGACGCCGGGCGCGGCCACCAGCAGCCCGTCCAGCGGGAGAGCGGTCGTGTTGCCGCGGCGGTCCAGCACGGTGGCACCGGATTCGGTGGCCAGCGCGAGCGCACCCGCGACGTCCCACTCCTCGTACGAGTCGAGCACCGCGGCGATCGCGTGGCCGAGCGCGACCTGGGTGATGGCCAGCGCCGGGGAGCCCAGCAGCCGGACTCCGACCTGGGCGCTCGCGGCATTCGTGATGAACCGGTCCATGCCGCGCCACGGCCCGTTCTTGGTCAGCTCCGTGCACACGATGCCGCCGCGCGCTTCGCCCTGCACGGGCAGCCGCACCGGGGTGCCGTTGGCGCGCATGCCGCGGCCGCGCGCCGCGGCGTAGATCTGCGTGCGGTACGGATCGGCGACCACTCCGACGACCGGCCCGTGCTCGTCGAGCATGGCCAGGCTGTAGGCGCACCAGGGCAGGCCCGCGACGTAGTTGGCGGTGCCGTCGACCGGGTCGACCGACCAGCGGAACCGCGCCGAACCGGCGCGAGCGGCCCAGTGCTCGGCGACGGTGGTGGGCGCGGCGTCGAATTCCTCGCCGAACACCGGGATTCCGGGGAACTCGTCGGCGAGGATCCGGCGGGTGTGGCGTTCGAGGGTGCGGCCGGTGTCGGTGACCCAGTCGAACGGCGACTCGGTGGGCTCGGGGCGCGCTCCTCGTCCCGCGGTCGCGATGATCACGTCAGCGGCATCGTTCGCGAGTCGGCCGGCGACCTCGAACGCCCGCGAAACCAGGGCGGGATCGATCTGCGCGGGCGGGGAAGGCAGGACCGTCATGCCGTCCCAGGCTCCGTGCTGTGGGTGACCGGAGCGCAACACTCAGGTGACCGGTTGTGGAGTTACAGGTCACGATTGCGCGTTGCGCCACGCCGCGAGTGGTCCGGTCGGCGAGTTGGCGTGGTCTTCGGTTGGCGTTGGCGGTGCCGTCACGTTGCGGTCGACTGTTCGCCGGACCGGGCCGTCACGGTGTGCCGCGTGCGCATAGCGATCGTGACCGAGAGCTTCCTGCCGCAAATCAACGGGGTGACGAATTCCGTGCTGCGAGTGCTGGAGCACTTGCAGCGGCGGGGTGACGCGGCGCTGGTGATCGCGCCGGGAGCGGGCCCGGAGGAGTACGCGGGTTTTCCGGTGATCCGGCTGCCCGCGGTGGATCTGCCGCTGGTTTCATCGTTGCCGATCGGCTTCCCGACGCGGCGGTTGCTGCGCGGGTTGCAGGAATTCCGCCCGGATGTCGTGCATCTGGCGTCGCCGTTCATCGTCGGGGCGCGCGGCCTGGCCGCCGCCAGGCGGATCGGTGTTCCGACCGTCGCCGTCTACCAGACCGACGTCGCGGGGTTCGCCGAGTCGTACGGCCTGGGTCTGACCGCTCGCGCCGCGTGGCGCTGGATCCGCCGCCTGCACGGTGCCGCCGACCGGACGTTGGCGCCGTCGACGTGGGCCGTGGAAACGTTGCGGGAGCACGGAGTTCCGCGCGTTCACCGGTGGGGGCGGGGCGTGGACACCGCTCGGTTCTCGCCGCATCGCCGGGATTCGGATCTGCACTGCGAGTTGGCGCCGAACGGCGAGCTGCTCGTCGGGTACGTGGGGCGGTTGGCGCCGGAGAAGCGCATCGAGCGGTTGGCGGCGCTGGGCGAGATGCCGGGCGTGCGGCTCGTCGTCGTGGGTGACGGGCCTGAACGACAGAACCTCGGCGCGGCGTTGCCGGGTGCGGCGTTCCTCGGGCAGCGGACCGGCGACGAGCTGGCGCGGATCTACGCGAGCCTGGATGTCTTCGTGCACACCGGGCCGCACGAGACGTTCTGCCAGGCGGTGCAGGAGGCGATGGCTTCGGGCGTGCCGGTCGTCGCTCCGGACGCGGGCGGGCCTCGGGATCTCGTCGACCACGGCCGCACTGGCTATCTGCTGCCCGCCGAGGATCCCGCTGTGCACGCGGATGCGCTGCGCGCCGCTGTCGCGGAGTTGCGCGAACCGGCGCTGCGGGCGAGGTTCGGCGAGGCGGCGCGCGCCGCCGTCGCTGGGCGGACCTGGCCCGCGCTGTGCCAGCAGCTGATCGGGCACTACGCCGAGGTTGCGGCACGCGTAGAGCCCTTGGCGGCTTGATGGAGCAAATCGCCGAAGACTTCAGGAGCACCGTGGTGCTGGCGCAATAAAATACGTTGCGCCACAACGGTTCTCCCGTCCATCATGAGTGCCGTGATTTCCGTGCGCCGGGTGGTCGACGGCGAGCTGGCCGCCTTGCGGGAGGTGCGGCTGCGCTCGCTCGCAGCCGACCCCGCCGCATTCGGATCCACTTTGGACGGAGAGCGGGCACGGCCGATGGCGTTCTGGCGGGAGCGGATCGCCCGGGGTCCGTGGTTCGTGGCCTGGGCGGAGCGGGAGGCGGTGGGCGTCGTCTCGGCGGTGCCGACGACGACCCCGGCGGAGTACCGGCTCGAAGCAATGTGGGTCGACCCGGCGCGGCGGGGCGAGGGCGTCGCGGAGGCCCTGGTCGATGCGGCCTTGTCGTGGTCGCGGAGCAGGGGTGCGACGTCGGTGGCGTTGTGGGTGTTCGATGGGAACCCGGCTGCCCGGCGTTTCTGCGAGCGCATCGGATTCCGTCCGGCGGGACGGCGGGAACCGCACCCTGAGAAGAAGTCGCAGGTCAGAGAATGCCTGCGGATCCAGTTGTGGCCCGGCTGCTGATCGAGGGCCGGGCATCGCGAAAGGGGGAATGGAATAGAAATTCCGCAATGCGGACTTGATGGGCGTGCTGGTGATCTCGCTGATCCCGCCACGTACCCTTCGGGTGTGTCTCGGGCCGGTTTGGACAAGAAGCCTCACGAGGTCGCCGCGATGTTCGACGGCGTCGCGCGCAGGTACGACCTGACCAACACGGTGCTGTCCTTCGGGCAGGACCGGCGCTGGCGGGAAGTGACCCGGCGGGCTCTGGCTCCGAAGCCGGGCGAGCGGGTGCTCGACCTGGCGGCGGGCAGCGGCGTGTCGACGGTGGAGTTCGCTCGCTCCGGCGCGTGGTGCGTGGCTGCGGACTTCTCGCTGGGCATGCTGTCGGTCGGCCGGGACCGAGGTGTCCCGATGGTCGCTGCCGACGCGCTCCGGCTGCCGTTCGCCGACGAATCCTTCGACGCCGCGACTATCTCGTTCGGGCTGCGGAACCTGGTCGACACGGCCGCCGGCCTGCGGGAGATGCTGCGGGTGGTGCGCCCCGGCGGCCGGCTGGTGGTGTGCGAGTTCTCGACGCCCACCTGGCAGCCGTTCCGGACGATCTACCTGAACTACCTGATGCGGGCCCTGCCGCCGATCGCCCGCGCGGTGTCGTCCAACCCGGACGCCTACGTCTACCTCGCGGAGTCCATCCGCGAGTGGCCGGACCAGCGCGCGCTGGCGGAGCTGATCGCCGAGGCCGGCTGGACCGGCGTGCAGTGGCGCAACCTCACCAGCGGCGTCGTGGCCGTTCACCGCGCGGTCAAGCCTTCCTGATTCCCTGCCGCTTCAGAGCCAGGTCGTCTCCGGCGGCGCGGCATCGGCGGAGTGCTGGGCCCGACCGATAGCGGTCATGAACGCCTCAGATGCCGCGGCGAGCGGGCGGTGCGGATCGCGGACCACCGCGATGCGGCGGCGGATTTCGGGGCCGCCCAGCGCCCGGTGTTCGAGCCCGGCGAACTGGACCAGCGGCAGCACCAGCCCGGGCATCACCGCCACACCGAGCCCGGCCGCGACCAGCCCCGCGACGGTGGTGATGTTCCGCGATTCCAGCACGACGTCCGGGCGCACCCGGGCCGTGGCGAAGGCGCGTTCGGCGTGCTGCCGGATGCTGCTGCTCGGAGCGAAGGCGATGTGCGGCTGGTCGGCGAGGTCCGCCCAGTCGAGCCGCCGGCGTTCGGAGAACCGGTGCGACGGAGGGAAAACGCAGCAGAACCGGTCGGTGGCGATCGGCCGGACCTGCAGGTCCGGCAGCGGTTCGGGCACCACCGTGACGGCCAGGTCGACCGCGCCGCTGCGGACCCGCTGCAGCACCTCGTCCGACATTCCGTCCTCAATGGACAGTTCGACCTCGGGGTGCGCCGCCCGGTAGGCGGAGGCCACGGGCGGCAGCAGGATCGCCGCCAGCGACGGCAGCGCTGCGATCCGTACCTGGCCGCGGTTGCCGGCCAGGAACCCCTCGAAGTGGTTGATCCCGGCGTCGAAGGCCTCGACCACGCGCCGCGCCACCCGGCAGAACTCGCTGCCTTCCGGCGTGATGACCAGGTTCCGCGTGGTGCGTTCGAACAGCGTGATGCCGAGCTTGCGCTCCACCTCGCGGACGGTGCGGCTCATCGACGACTGCGCCAGGTGGAGCTGATCGCCGGCGAGCGTGAAGCTGCCGGCGTCGTGGACGGCGAGCACCAGGCGGAGCTGTTGAAGCGTCAGATCCATGCTCACAGCGCATTAATGTATCAGTAACTCTTGCTTGACGTGCATGAGCGATGCGGATCACAGTACGTCCGTCCGACAACGGAGGTGCTGCATGCTCGCCGCGAGTGGGTTCCTGACCATCGGGGTCTTCCTGGCCCTGGTGCTGTCCCGACGTGTCTCGGTGCTCTTCGCCCTGACCCTGGTGCCCATCGCGGCCGCGCTGGCGAGCGGCTTCGGCGGCCGGCTCGGCTCGCTGATCGCCGACGGGCTGATCACCGTCGCGCCGGTGGCCATCATGATCACCTTCGCGGTGCTCTACTTCAGCCTGATGGTCGACGCCGGGCTGTTCGACCCGGCGGTGACCCGCATCCTGCGCTGGGCCAAGGGCGATCCGCTGAAGATCACGGTGGGCACCGCGCTGCTCACGCTGCTCGTCGCGCTTGACGGCGACGGAGCGTCGACGTTCCTCATCGCCGTATCCGCGCTGCTGCCGATCTACCAGCGGTTGGGCATGCGGCGCATCGTGCTGGCAGGCGTGATCTGCCTGGCCGCGGGCGTGATGAACATGGTGCCGTGGGGCGGGCCCACGGCCCGGGCGATGGCCGCGCTGAAACTGGACAGCAGTCAGCTGTTCCTCCCGGTGCTCCCCGCGATGCTGGCCGGAATCCTCTGGGTGCTGCTCGCGGCCTACCTGATCGGCCGCGCGGAGCGGAAGCGGCTCGGCGTCATCGAGGTGGCGGTCGCGGACCGCACCCGACCGGCCGGGGTGGACCGGGTTCGGTACTGGATCAACGCGGCGCTGACGCTGGTGCTCGTGGTGTGCCTGCTGGCCCAGCTCGCGGACCTGGAAGTGCTCTTCCTGCTGGCCTTCCTAGTGGCGCTGCTGGTCAACCGGCCGTCCTGGCAGAGCCAGCAGGAGCTGCTGACCAAACACGCCTACAACGTGGTGCTGGTCGCCGTGGTGATCTTCGCCGCCGGAGTGTTCACCGGCATCATCACCGGCACTGGAATGATCAAGGCGATGGCCGAGAGCCTGGTGTCGGTCATCCCGGACTCCGCCGCCGGGCTGCTGCCGGTGGCGACCGCGATCACCAGCATGCCGTTCAGCCTGGTGTTCACCCCGGACGCGTACTACTACGGCGTGGTCCCGGTGCTGGCCGAGACCACCGCGGCGCTCGGAGGCGACCCGGCCGCCATCGGGCGGGCCGCGATCCTCGGCCAAATGACCACCGGTTTCCCGCTCAGCCCGCTGACCGCCTCGACCTTCATCCTGCTCGGGATGAGCAAGGTCGACCTCGGCGACCACCAGCGGTTCATCTTCAAGTGGGCGTTCGGCACGACGCTGGTGATGACCGCCGTCGCGCTGGTCACGGGGGTGCTGTGATGCGCATCGGCAGCGGAGCCGGGTTCGCCGGTGACCGGATCGGACCGGCGGTGGACCTCGCGGCGCGGGCCGGGCTGGACGACCTGGTCCTGGAGTGCCTGGCGGAACGCACCATCGCGCTCGGCCAGCAGCGGAAGCTGCGCGACCCGGCGGCCGGCTACGACCCGCGGCTGCGCGCGCGGTTCGAGCGGCTGCTGCCGGTCGCCGGCGAGCACGGCGTGCGGGTGGTGACGAACATGGGCGCGGCGAATCCCCTGGCGGCGGGCGCGGTCACCCGACACCTGCTGGCGGAACTGGGTCTGCGCGGCAAGATCGCGGTGGTCACCGGGGATGACGTGCTGGACCGCCTCGACCTGCGGCTTCCGGCGCTGGAGGACGGGATCCCGCTCGCCGACCACGGCGAAGTCGTGTCCGCGAACGCCTACCTGGGGGCAGACGCGCTGCTACCGGCGCTGGATACCGGGGCGAACGTGGTGCTGACCGGACGGGTCGCGGATCCGTCGCTGTTCGTCGCGCCGCTGGCGCATCGGCTGGGCTGGGAGCTCGACGACTGGCCACGGATCGCGGCTGGCACGCTCGTCGGGCACGTCCTGGAGTGCGCGGGGCAGGTGACCGGCGGCTACTTCGCCGATCCCGGGGTGAAGGACGTGCCGGATCTGGCGGAGCTGGGATTCCCGTTCGCGGAGGTGGCATCCGACGGCACGACGACCATCGGCAAGCTCGCAGGCACCGGGGGCGTCGTCTCCACCGCGACGGTGCGCGAGCAGCTGCTCTACGAGGTGACCGATCCGACTGGCTATCGCACTCCCGACGTGGTGCTGGACTTCCGTCCGGTGCGCGCGGAACAGGCCGGCGCCGACCGGGTTCGGATCAGCGGTGCCGCCGGTCGGGCCCGCCCGGCGGAGCTGAAGGTGAGCGTCGGCTATCGCGCCGGATACCGGGCTGAGTGCGGCATCAGCTACGCCGGGCCGAACGCCGCCGGCCGTGCGCGCTTGGCAGCGGACGTGATCACCACCAGATTGCGCGGCACGGGACTGCGCATCAGAGCGGACGTCCTCGGTGCGCTCAAGGGCTCGGGTGAGCCGACGGATGAGTGCCGCCTGCGGGTGGCGGCGATGGCGCCTGATCCGATGGCGGCCGATGTGGTCTGCCACGAGGTCGAAGCGCTCTACACGAATGGGCCGGCGGGCGGCGGCGGTGTTCGCGTCGATGTTCGCGAGGTGATCGGCATCGTGTCGGCGTTCATTCCCAGATCGGACGTCGAGACCAGGGTGACGGTGTTGGAGGCCGACGGTGCTGCTGCATGAAATCGCCCATTGCCGGGCCGGCGACAAGGGAGACACCTCGACGCTGTCGCTGTTCCCCTACCGCGACGACGACTTCGCTCTCCTTGTCCGGGAGGTCACGGCAGAGCGGGTCCGTGAGCACCTCGCCGGTCACATCCGGGGCGAGGTACTGCGCTACGAACTCCCGAACCTGTGCGGCCTGCAGTTCACTTGCCGCCAAGCCCTCGATGGCGGGGTGACTACGTCGCTGGCCCTCGACACCCACGGAAAGTCCCTGAGTTCCCGTCTCCTGTCGTTGGTCCTCTGAGAACGCGCGCCGCGAGATGCGGCAAGCCTGTTTTCGCAGACAAACGGCCGGTTGATGCGCCTCGGAGCCGTTAAAAGGGGGGTGGTTGCAAGGGGTGTTTTGGGGGTGTGTAACTTTATCCAAGTCAGAGCGACACGGGCCGGGAAAACCGGAACGGGCCTGACGCGGGGTCGCGAACCAAGCTCCCACGACTGAGTGGTAGAGTGGGCGAGCCCGAAAGGCAAGACTTGATAAAGCGAAATGCTTCTGCGTGTTGATAACTGAAGAGCCAAGTGGTCCCGAAAGATAACGAATTGGGTCGGTTGAGAAAGCGAACCCCCCCGATTTGACACGGGAAATCACGATGCTCTACAGTGGTAAACACGAAAGCGAAAACGAGGAAATGCTCCCCGGAGTTTCGATCCCTGTTGTGGGGTTGGGTGATGGTGTGGGTGTGTTCTTTGAGAACTCAACAGCGGACTGTTTTGGTTAGTGTTCTTTTATGCCCCCGACCATGCAGGTTTTGTGTGGT